>NZ_JAPDBE010000041.1:0-23107 GCF_027705025.1 Aeromonas sp. D3
TCATGATGAACCCTGTTCCATGGCTCCAGATGACAAACATGATCTCATATCAGGGACTTGTTCGCACCTTCCCTAGTAATCACCTGACACCGGCCTCAAACCGGTGTCTTGTTTACGCTACTTTAGTGTAAGAAACTGGGACACCCACCTTATTCCCCGCCGCCCCTCAGCCATCCCCGATGGCTGGGTTGCTATCCAATCACTTGATCAACTTGCTCTCCATCACCCCTTTCTTGCCCTCCTCCTCACTCACCTGACTCAGCTTGGAGCGGGCCATCAGCAGGCCCATCTTGACCTCCTGCCAGACGTAGTAGTTTTTGCCCGCCTCGGTGCTGAGGGTCAGGGTGGCATCGTTCTCCGACTTTGAGGTGATGGTGTGGCTGCCCGGCGTCACCTGCTTGAGGATATAGCTGTGGGCCACCGTATCGCCTACGGCAAAGCCATCCACCAGCACAGGCATTTTGACGGCAGTGCCGAAGGTCTCGTTGCGATAGATATAGAGGTTGGCCGCATCTTTGGGGGCCACAAACTGCTTGGCCTGGGCATCCGCAGTGGCATCGGCCATGGGGACGGAAGCACAACCGGAAAGCAGCGCCGCCGACAGCAGGGCGGCCCCCATCATTATTTGCCTGAACATAGTGTTTGTTTTTAGTGGGTTAACTGGATTTAAAGGTTCGCATGGGGCTTGGTTGCCGGGCAACCATTCAAACCGCAGCCGGTGTGACGGGATTCAATATTCCGACAATTAACCGGCATAGTGCGGCACTTTGACTGTGCTGCGAACCGCGGCATACTGCCCCGTCACCAGATGGGAGTCATTAATGTCTAAATGGATGCTGACACTGCGCAGGTTGGGGCGCTGGTTTTTGCGAAAAACAGCGCTGGCGCTGCTGACCAGCCTGCTGTTTATGATCTCGTTCACCCTGTTTCAATACGCATCCTGGTGGCCTGCACTGACCGAGGATACGTCCCTCGAATGGAGTGGCCTCTCTTCAGGGCATACCTTTGCCGAACTGGCCCCGACCATGCTGGAGTTCAGCGTTGTGCTCGCTTGTGCTTTCTTGCCCCTGTTTTTGCTGACACCATGCCCGCTGTTGCTGCCGCTCTTTGCCGGACTCTGGTTGTGGCAAACCTATGACCTCGCCTTTATGACGGCGACCGCCTCGACCTGGCTGCCTCACGAAATCATCTGGTCATTTATCCTGCCCTATACCCACTGGTTGCTGCTCACGCTGCTGCCGTCTCTGCTGCTGATCCGCCATCTCGGCAAGCGGCTATTTGCCACGACACCAATAGGTGTCGTAGGTTCGATTAGCGAAGCGTAATCGGACGATCGCGTAATCGGACGCTTACAACGGAACAATCCTTGAGAGGTTTACTCCAATCCCTGCAATACCCCATTCCCTGGCCCGCACCAATCCTGCGAATAGACTCCACTCGCCACATAACGATGGAAGGTGGAATACGGCCAATCGGCCACCCGGGTGACATGACCATGCTTGAGCGGGTTGATATGGACGTAATCCATATGGCGGCGGTAATCCTGCTCATCCCGGATCAGGTGTTCCCAATAATGGCGTTGCCAGATGCCCCGTTCCCCGTGGCGCAAGCGGGTCTGGCTGCGTCGTTCGTTAACCGGCAAGGCGCGGGAAAAGTGGCTTTTGATCAGCCGCCAACGCAGGGGAAAATCGGTGTCCCCCTCCGGCAAAGAGAGAATGCAGTGGAGATGGTCGGGGAGTACCACCCAGGCGTGGATGGCGAAAGGGTGAGCCTGTTGCACCGTGGCAACGCTGAGACGCAGCAGGTCGATCTGCTCCACCAGTAATCGGTTGTTGCGCCGCTCCAGCAGGTTGACGGTAAAGAACCAGGTTCCGCCGGGCCACCATGCCCGCCGCCAGTTGGCCATGTCCTTCCCCTCGCTTCTGCCGAAAAGCCAAGCATAGCCTCGCCCCAGTTCGATCTGCTTGCGGGCCGTGATGACGTGGATGTTCCATTACGCGATCGTCCGATTACTCGATCGTCCGATTACGCTTCGCTAATCGAACCTACATGGCAACTCAAACCGGCTTGAGACGATCCAATAGATGGGTGGATAAAACAGAGAGGGGAACTCAGAAACCCGGCCACCGACAGGGCGCGGTGGTCGGGTGAATTGTAAAGAGTAGGGTGACAGGGAAAGGGATCAGCCTAGTCTAATCAACTCGATGGGCGCGTAACGCTCTTGAGTGTTTGCCAGCAGTACACACTTCTCATGCTCGGCTTGGTAAGGGGTCATGTTGTCGGTGTGGGCCTCTTTCAGAACATCGACTGCGCCAGTGGCGGCAATCATGACGCGCTGACCCAGCTTCAGCGCATTGCGGTTTCGGTCATAGATTTTCATGGCACTCTCCTTTTCTTGTGTTGTACCCGGTTGGATGCCCGGGCTGCGGGATCAGCCTACGCCCCTGAAAAAGCGTGATGCATGTTACAGATCAAAAAAGAGCCAAAGAAGGACTCAGGGTGCCGGCAACCTCGAGTAAATCTGGGACACCCATCTTTCCGAGTAAGCCTTAGCCAGGTTGGTGATAGGTAAAAGATGGGTGTCCCAATATGCAGCTTCCTGTCGATGGGCATACCTTGTCGCGGCGGTCGTGGGGTGGGGGTGATACTGCAGGGGGATGCGCTATAGTGATGCCGCTCGTTTAACTGCCTTCAACCAACCGAGAACGCACCATGAACCGTGATATTGCTGCCCAGTTTATCAAGATGCTGACCAACCTCGACCAGTGCCTGGCCAAGGCCGCCGCCCATGCCGAGGCGAAGCAGTTCAATGTGGAGAACTTCTTCGGCGACCGGCTGATCGTCGACATGCTGCCACTCAGCAAACAGGTGCTGATCTGCTGCGATTCGGCCCGTACCTGTGTCGCCACCGCCAGCCATGGCGAGCAGCCCGTGATGGGGGATGAGCCAAGGACGATGGCGGATCTGCGCGCCCATATTGCCAAGACCATCGCCTTTTTGCAGAGCAAGCTGGATGCCGATTTCAGCCAGTTCGAGAGCGGTCGCTACGTCCCCCACTGGGCGGGCGGCAAGGGGATGGATGGCCATACCTGCGTGCATGAGTACGCCATCCCCAACTTCTATTTCCACCTCACCATGACCTATGCCCTGCTGCGCCGGGCCGGGGTCGATCTCGGCAAGGGGGATTACCTGGGCGCCATCAAGCTGCAATAAGCCGCACTCAGGTACGAAACAGTCTGCCCGCTGGCAGACTTTTTTATCCGCAAACGGGGGGAAGACAGATCTGTCGGCATGGCCGCTGGCGACGGCTCTGGGCATAAAGGCGCGGTCTTCGGCTCTCGCGCGGTTACAATCCAGCGTCAAAGTAGAAAGGGTAATAAAAACATGAAGATTCGAGTAATTATGTTGGCGGCCTTGCTGTGCCATGGCGCCGTGCAGGCGCAGGAAAGCGTTGCTGCCAGCTGGCCCGACACCCCCGTCACCCGTCTCAAGGCGCAGGCGCTGCTGCAGACCCTCAATGCTACCCTGCTCAGCAACCCGAGCGCCACCGTCACCCTGCAAAACTGGTGCGCCGACCACCGGATGGCCGGTGAGCCGCGTATCCGCGCCCTGCGTGATCAGCGTACCCGCAAACCGGCCGACGCTGCCGTCCGCGAGCAGCTCAAGATCGCGGCCGATGAGCCCGTCGGCTATCGCCGGGTACAGCTCGCCTGCGGCGATCATGTCTTCTCCGAAGCGGACAACTGGTACGTGCAAAGCCGCCTCACACCGGAGATGAACCGGCTCCTCGACACCAGCGATACCCCGTTTGGCCTGGCCGTCAAGGCGCTGAACTTCAGCCGCCGTACCCTCTCTTCCACCCTGCTGTGGGCGCCCCTGCCGGCCGGTTGGGAGATGCAGATGCCCACCCTCACCAGCAGTGACCAGCCGCTGGCGATCCCCGAGCGGGTGCTGCAGCATAGCGCCATCCTCTCACGGGGTGATGGCGTGCCGTTCAGCCTGGTGGTCGAGACCTATCGCCGCGATCTCTTCGCCTTCCCGCTGGACAACGCTCTCGGCCGCTGAGCCCGGATGGCGGCCGGGCGCACCTAGGCCGCTAGCAATAAAAAAGCCTGCCAGCTGGCAGGCTCTTGCGTGGGCACCACTCAGCCCGGCGGGATCTCGGGTTCGACCAGGGCGGCCAGCTGGGTCAGGGACTCCTGCCAGCCGAGATAGCACATCTCCACCGGTATGACCTCGGGGATCCCGGCCTGCTCGATGGCAAGCTCGGTGCCGCAAAGCACCCCGGTCAGGCTGATGGTCACCTGCATCACCCCTGGCAGGTTGGGGTCGTCGAAGCTGTCGGTGTAGCGGATGCGCTTGCCGGGTTCGAGCTCGAGGTACTCGCCGCCAAAGGCGTGGGCATGCCCGCTGGCAAAATTGCAGAATGACATCCGAAACGAGCCGCCAACCCGAGCCTCCAGATGCTCCACCTGGCAGGTGAAGCCGTGGGGCGGCAGCCACTTGGCCAGCGCATCCGCCTCGATAAAGGCCCGATAGACCCGCATCGGCGGCGCCTTGAGCACCCTGTGCAGTCGTACTGTTCCCGTCGTCATGATCAACTCCTCCTGATTGAGATCCGCATCAAGGATAGTCGCCAGCGCTGGGTCATTCCGGTATGAGCGCCGGATCAGAAAGGGCCGTTACTGTCGCGCAGCTTGTCCGGCAGGCCGTCATGATCACCCAGCTCGCGCTCGGGGACATCGTCCCAGTGCAACTTGCCGAGGGTGATATTGCGCTCGGGATGCACGGCGTAGTGGATACGGTTGTCCTCCCGATCCGTGTCACCGATACAGAGCAGCCGAACAGTCTCTTCGGTGTTGTTGATAAAGGCGTGGGACAGCCCGTCACCGGCCTTGAAGCCAACCGAGTCGCCCGGTTGCAGCCGATAGAGTACGCCATCGAGCCAAACATCCGGCGTCCCTTCCAATACGTGGACGAACTCGTCCTCGGTCTTTTCGGCGTGGGGCCAGCTGGTGCGGTGACCGGGTTCGACAATCTCGTGGTGAATGCCAATCCGGCTAAAGCCAAAGTGCTTGCCGAGGGCGCAGCCGCGGGAAAGCGGCTCCTGACTGCCGGAGTAGTAGCGCGGCGTCTGCTCTTGCAGCTCGCGCCAGTGTTTGATGCAGGGGTGGCGATTCATAGTGGTTCCTTTTCTATGAGGATGCAGTCACGGGAGGGTCATCCTAACTGCCAGAATGCGGGGGAGAAAAGCAGAAATCGGCAGCCGGTTTCACTACTGATGGCGAGACGGCGGACTCGGCTACGTGTCGCGCACCCGTCCAGCAAGGGCTGTGCGGCCATGTCAAAGGCAGCGGTGCGGCTGGCAGCCCACTGGTCGATCATCGTCTCCATCTCCTCGGCGGTGATGGGCTCATCCTTGTGGGTGCTGTCCGGGCTTTCGCGGGCATCCATCACCCAGCCCGGATCCCCTTGTCCGGTGCAGTGTCATGGTTTGACGCTGTGAGTGTGGGCGGATGCAGAAGATGTTGTGGGTAACAGAAGCGGTATGGCCCATCAAGGGAATGCGTTTGCAGACTCCTTGCAGAGTGAGCCCGTCGCCTCCGGCCGCTTGGTGTTGCACCGGGTCAATAACCTTGCTGATGCAGCCGCGACGCGGGCTGCAGGGGTGCCAATGAACTGACCAAGAAGACGGATTGTCAGCTGAGCCAGCAGGATCATGGTCGACGAACGTCAGATGTCGGGCTGGCTTTGCAGCATCCAGGTGGTCGATTTCATCAGCGAACCGCTCTCGCTCCGCCATATCGAAGGGGTTGTCTGTGCGTTGGAGAACAGACCAGACCCCGTATCCGGAGCACCATCACCACGGCATGGGTCGTTTATGTCATCCAATATGCAACATTTAGGAGAAAGAAATGACCATGGGAACCATTCTGCTGATCGTTCTTGTCTTGTTGTTGATCGGCGTCATTCCAAGCTGGCCGCACAGCCGAGGCTGGGGTTACGGCCCAAGCGGCGCCATTGGACTGGTGCTGACCATACTGCTCATCCTGGTCTTGCTCGGCAAGATCTAGGCAACCTAGCACCGGAGAAACCACCACATGATACAAAGCAAAGCTATCCTCATCGCCATCTCGCTGCTCCTCACACTCGGGGTGAGCGGATGCGACCAGCCAGGGTCGGCCGAACAGGCCGGCAAGAAAATTGATGACGCCGCCAGCGAGACTGGCGAGAAAGTCGATGCAACCGTCGACAAGTATGAAGACAAGATGACTGAGCAAACTGCCAAAAGTGCCCAGTCCTGGAATGACACCGAAGTGACGGCCAAGGTCAAAGCCGAGTTCCTCAGCGAGCCTGGTTTGAAGTCAATGGACATCAGTGTCAACACTGTCCAGGGTATGGTCACTCTGACCGGTACTGTCGATTCGCGAATCAACAGCGACAAGGCCAGTGCCCGTGCGATGGCCATCAGCGGCGTCAAGGGTGTCGTTAACCAGCTCGTTGTCACGGCTGTCCAATAACGCCATCGCTCATCAGCACCCAAGGAGAACACCATGGAAGTGCAAAAGGCATACAAGGAAAAGTTGAATGCTCAGCTCAATGAGTGGAGCAGTCAGATCAATCTGCTGGAAGCCAAAATGGAAAATATCTCGGCCGACCTGAAAGTCAAACGGGCGAAGGAGATCCAGGCTTTGCGTGCCAAACAGCACGCAGCCTCCGACAAGATGGATGAGCTCGGCAAGGCAAGCGGTGAATCCTGGGAGCAGGTCAAGTTGACTGCTGACAAGATGTGGAGCGACCTGAAGACTGGTCTGGCCGAAGCCCAGTCGAAATTCAAGTAAGCACTGCGTTTTAGGTCTTTGGGCCAATCTGGTCCGGTTGCGAAAATCAGGCATAACATCATCATTCCCGCGAAAGCGGGGATGATGATTCTCTCATCTGGCCGTACACCCCGGTGACTGCGCGCTTCACTGACATATCCCATCAAGGCCGGCGCGGTTCAGCGACAGGCCGAATCGATACACACCACAGCACTACATCAGTCCGGGTCTGTGGAAGAGAGGCTGCGGCTGCCGCTTTCTGAGACGCCAAAACATTCATCCCCCCTCAAGTGCCGATATGGCATGGTCAAATTTGCTCACACTGCGCCGGGTTTCAGAACTGCTGTCAGTTGTTTGAATACGCCTGGGCTTCAAGGTGCGGTGTGGCCTGCAGGGCACTTTGTACTGTCTGGAACAGAGTGACCAGGCGTGATCGATAGGTGTGGTGAGTCAGTACCGTCAGTTGCCCATGGGCGGCGATGGCGGCGCGTTCTTCCTCGTGGCTCAGGTAATAGCGGCAGATCTCCAGAAGGTCCTGCTCGTCGCGGAAGATCACCAGATCCTTGCCCGGGGCAAAGAGGTGATGCAGATCCTCCTTGTCATTAGTCACCATGAACCCACCCGCTCCCAGTATGTCGAACACCCGCATGGGCAGACCCGACTCGACGAAGCTGCGGATCAGATTGAGGTTGATCCTGCTGCGTTGAAAGAGGCGCGGCATCATCTCGTAATGTTCGGCGTGTCCGCAGTAGGCGTCGGTGCGTGTCGCCCACTCTTCGTTTCCGTACACGGCTACTCGCTCAAACCGAGCCTCCAGTGCCCGGATAGCGGCCACCCTCTCCCGATAGGAGTGCTCGCGCCCCAGCAGATAGACCAGTTTTTCCTGTTCGCTCAGGTAGGCGAGCCCGCTGAGCGGGTACACCTCCTTCACGATCTTCAGATGAGCCTTAGTGAGTTGTTCGGTCAGGGAAACGCACGCTGATTGCGCATCGAGTTGTGCAATCAAGTCTTCCAGTATTTGCAGTTGCCCAGCGGCTAGTCGTGGCCTGATGTGGGTCTGATATTCCGAAGGGGTCAAGTTGGCGATGAAGGAGACATCGTGATCATAGCCGCGCTCTGCGGGGATCAAGCGCTGCTCGTTCACCGCTACCGGCAGGTAATAGACGTTGCCCTGGCTGCGCTCCTTGAGTCTGCTTGCCACGGCCAGGTCGTAGACAAACGTGAAAGATAGGGGGTTGCAGATCGCCTCCTGATACAGGCCATAGCAAGGGGTGTCTACCACCCATGCAATGTAGGGCTTGCGCAAAGCTTCGGCTGCTTGAGAAAGGAAAGGGTTGAAGTTGATGCTGAAGAGATAATCGAAGGCGAGAAACGGCAGCTTGGTAAACACCTCTGGCGAATAGGTCATGGGTATCACGTTAAACCCCAGCACCTGGAGTGTGTCCATGCAATCTCTGGCTATGGTGGCATGCTCAAAGCAGAGCACGGTTGCTGCCTGATCCTTCATTTTTTCTTCCCATTATCCATCGTGTTCCCCGTGATGGGGACGCGCCCCAAGCCCTTGAGGCCACCTGCTTGTGCGACAGCTCAAGATGTCTGCAAACCAGTTATTCCCTGATGGCCGGCCTGTTACCCCATCACTGGATGCACCTGTTTTCCTGACCACCTACTTTTCACCGGGCTTAAACAGACCGGCAGTAAGGTGGCGTTACCTGGATGTGGCCTTTGTTCTTCTTGGATAAAAGAAAGCTTCGTATGAAGCCGCCTTGTCGGCAATCACCCAAGCTGGGGGGGGGATTGCAACATGCTGTCCGCGGTAGAGGTTGCTCGCGAGATTGATGATCCGGGGTGGCTTGTTTCAGTGGCTTACTGGCTGCCCTCTCATCCTTGTTGCGTATCCGCCGTCAGCTTCTTTCGCTAACACTGTGATTTTTCAGTGGATTGGTAAGGATTTGATCAAGGTTGAGGTTATTGCGGCCATTCGCTCATATAATCGCCGCCATGAAAATGATTCGGATGGATTCGATGGTCACGCTGATGGCGGCCCTGTGCGGGCTGCTCTGCACCAGTCTGGTATGGGCGGCACCCACACCTTTTGTCGCCATTCCGACCGGCCCGTCAGCGGCCAGTGCGACAACGACTCGGGTCGGCATGGAGCCGCTGCTCTCCTGGTTTACCGGCGAGTTTTCCAGTCGCGAGCAGGCCGGCTATGACACTCGTTTCACCAGCGCCGAGCTGCGGCTGGTGGAGATTTGGCCCGGTTATCAAGGCTTTCGCTGGGTCTATGCCGAGCAGTTCCTGACCGAGCGCTCGGTGCGCCCGTTCCGTCAGCGTATCTACCGTTTTTCTCCCGTGCCCGACGGCCGCATCCTGATGGCCGAACTGACCATGCCCAGAGCCGTCGACTTTGCCGGTGCCTGGCGCGACCCCGGACTGCTTGACTCCCTTACCCCGCAACAGCTCTCCCTGCGCCAGGGCTGCGAGGTCTGGCTGAGCCGTCAACCCTCGGGGGAGTATGCAGGCCACAGCAAGGTCGGCAGCTGCGCCACCAACTTCGGCGGGGCCAGCACACTGGTGCAATATCTCTGGGTCGGTCCCGACAGCGTCAGATTGCTGGATCGCGCCTACGACAACGAGGCCCATCAGCGCTGGGGCAGCCCGGGTGAGGGTTATGTCTATCTGCGCAAGGTGAAGCAGCGCGGGGAGTAACCGGCCTGGTCTCCCTCTTGAGCGGGCTGATCCAGTTCATGGCGCTGCTCGCTGAGGTAGTCGATCAGCAGTCGAAGCCGCAGCGGCATGGGTTCTCGGGCGGGATAGAGCATATTGACAGGGCGAGGGGCAGGTAGAGCATCCGGCAGTATTTCCAGCAGGACGCCGCTTTCCAGCTCCTGAGTCAGCAGGGCCCTGGGTTGCAGCACTATGCCCGCATGGTTGATCGCGGCTACCTTGAGGGCGCTGCCATGGTTGCTGATGAACTGGCTGTCCCACAGGTGCAGGTGTTCGAGAGGAAACTCCTCGGCCAGGCTCGACTGCGTCAGCCAGGGGGTGAAACCCAGGCACTGATGGCGGGCCAGGTCCGCCAGCGCCATGGGGGTGCCGTGGCGTTGCAAATAGCGCGGCGAGGCGCAGAACACAGAGGTTGAGCTGGTCAGTGGGCGGGCGATATAGGCGGCATCCTTGGGAGTGCCGACCCGAAAGATGAGGTCAAAACCGTCGCCAATCACATCGACCAGCCGATCGCAGAGATCCAGTTCGATGCGGATCCGTGGATACTGCGCCATGAAGCGGCACAGCAAGGGGGTCAGCCGATAGCTGCCGAAGGTGATGGGGGCATTGATGCGGATCTTGCCCGCCGCCTGACCTGTGTGGGCCCGGGTGTTCTGCTCCAGTTCCCGATAGTGCTGCAACAGGTTCTGGCAACCGCCGAGGTACTCTATGCCCGCCTCGGTCAGGCTCTGGCGGCGGGTGTTGCGATTGAGCAGACGGGATCCGACCCTGGCCTCCAGCCACTTGATGTACTTGCCTATCATGGCCGGCGTCATCTCGAATCTCTCAGCGACGGCACTGAAGCTGCCCGCGCGGGCGACCTCGACGAAGATCTCGATGGCGGTCAGACGGTCCACTCTAAACTCCTGGTTTATAAAGCCGAGCGCCACTATGTCTGGCTGGCGAAGCGACTGTCAATATACTGGGCGGCACCACACCGACCATGGAATGCCCTGTGATGAGTCTCGAATATCACGCCCTCTACCTGCTGCTCGCCGTGGGGACTGTGCTCAGCCCCGGGCCTGCGGTGATCTACACCATAGGCAACACCCTGACCCAGGGGACCCGCCACGCCATCGCCGGTTTTGTCGGGGTGGCGGTGGGGATCCTGCTGGTGGCGACCCTGGCCTCGCTGGCTGTGCTCTGGTTTACCGGCTGGTTGGCCGAGGGACAGCAGATCCTGACCCTGGGGGGCGCCCTCTATCTGCTCTATCTGGGGGTGAACTCCTGGCGCCAGCGCGCGGTCGGCCCGGTCGTCGGGGCCTCGACCGATCGGGATTGCGGCCGCAGTTTCGCCAAGGGGGCGCTCATCAGCCTGCTCAATCCCAAGGCGATCATCTTCTTCACCAGCCTGTTTCCCCAGTTCATCGATTTTCATCAGGGAGCGCTGGGCCAGTGCATGCTGCTGGCGCTGACCTTCAGTGCCGTTGTGCTGGTGGTACACGGCGGCTACTGTCTGGTGTTTCGCTGGGTGGGCTTGCAGGGGTATGGCGAGCGTTTCGCCAGAGGTATCAACCGGTTGTCGGCCGTGATGTTCACCGGCTTCGCAATCCTGCTGCTGATCAGGGCGCTGGGCTGAAGTAAAGGAGAGAGCTGGTGGTATGACGCCCGCTCCGCAGCCATCAGGCCGGGACATAAGGAAAGGTATTTCAACGGGATGGCGCACTTGTGCGCCATCCCGTTACTTCATTAGAGCTTGAACAGCGGCCGCAGGCGAATGCCGATCAAGCTGCCGGCCAGGGCCATCAGCATCCAGACCCAGCCGTGCAGGCTGCCCGACGCCGTGCCATCGAAGAAGCCACCCAGGTTGCAGGCGCTGTACATGGCGCCCATCCCCATCAGCAGGCCGCCCAGGATGGATGCCAGGCTGTTGCCGAGCCGCATCGGGGCGAAGTTGCCGCCACCGCTGATGCAGCGCGCCAGCATGGCCCCCAGGATCCCCAGCCAGAACATGCCGACCATGGGGTTGATAAAGAGCGGTTGGGCCAGTTTCGGGTTCCCCTCGAACAGGCCGAACAAAGAGGCGCCGCGCAGCGCCATGTCATAGACGGCGCCCGTGATGGTCCAGGCCGAGCCGTGCAGGGCGACCACGGAGGAGTTGAGCAGGGCGATGAGGATGCCGCCGGTCAGCACGGTGAAGCGGCCGTCGCGCCAGAACAGGTTGCCACCGCTGAAGAGGGGCTTGAGCTCGCCGGTGCGTTTGAGTTCGCTGTTGCGAAACAGCAGGAAGAGCACGGCGACCAGCGCCAGGTTGAGCAGCATGCCGCTCCAGAGATCGCCGGTCAGATCCTTGGCCAGCACCACATGACTGGAGAAGGTAGCCTCCAGCTCGGGGCGGAACTGGTTACTGATCAGGGTGCCGATACCGTAGCAAATCAGCACCAGCCAGAAGCGGGGTTGCCCCTCGCCGCAGCAGTAGAGGGTGCCGGTGGCGCAGACGCCCGCTGCATGCCGATGCCGAACAGGAAGGCGCCGACGATGAAGGGAATGCCGATGGCCATCACGTTGCCCACCATGGCGTCGCCAAACAGGGCGTGGCTAAAGGAGAGGAAGCAGGTGAACAGCAGAATTTCGATGGCGATGGTGAGCAGGTGAACCCGCACATAGTAGCTGTTGCGCTTGGTCAGCATTTCGCGCCAACCGAACACGATGCCGAAGCGGCTGAAGGAGAGGGTGAAGCCGAAGCCGAATCCGATCAGGGCCATCAGGGCCCATTTCATACCAAAGGTGTTGCCGAGCCAGAGTAACGCTCCCCCCGCGAGTACCACGATGGGGAGCGACCATTTTCGATTCATCTTGTTGTTTCCTGTGCGTCATGTGTGAGTGGAAGCCGTGCATCCTATTCCCACATTGAGTCCGATTCCAGCGCGGATCCGCGCCTGTGGCGGAAAATGAAAGCAAAACCCCATCCAGATCAATTCCTGGCAAGGGCCCATGGCGAAATGAGTATGAATCTATTTCAGGGGTTGGAAATAAAGGTGTGACGAGTGTGAAGCTAATTAAATGGAAAAAGATGAATTTAAATTTTGCGCCCTCGAATACTTTTGGGTAGAATCTCGGCGTGTTATCAACAGATGGAAGGATATTATGGAAAGCGACAGTTGTAGCCGATTGCAAATCGCGATGTGGGCTTGCCAGAGCTGAGGTTGATATCCTTTCTTCCCCCTCACTCTGATTGCTCAGAGTGCAGCATAGAGTGCAGCATCTATATGAGTCACCTTCGACTCTCACAACCGCTTAATCCCGGCCTTCATCGGGGATTGTCGTTGTAAATCTGGATTGTTCCGCTCACCTGCGAGCCATGCCGCTTCGCGACCCTGCAATTGAACGCTTCATCATGCGCCCCGGGTGCTGCCCGTCAGGGCCGCCACAGCGTCGGAACCGTGCATCCGTACCGTGGCCGGGAAGTGATCGAGCGTAAAATAACAAGATGGACAATACCATATTGAAAACAGATTCGTTTTCGATAGGACAGGTTGCAAAATAAAATAATTGACGTGATTGCTTAATATATTCCGGTCGTGGCAAAGGTTGCGCCGTAATATTTCCATGGGGCGCGGTTTTCTCCGTTATCTTCACCCGCCCGGCATCGCTGACATTATTCCCTGCCCGGCATCCAGTTATTTCAAGCTGTCGTTATCCTTATTTCCTTTATGGGTGTATGCCGCCCTGGTTGCGGGATCACCGGACTCGTCCGCCGATAATACAGACCCGCGTGTCATGCTCGCCAACGACAGTGTATCTGGCTGTCAGTGGCCGCGCCCGGCCCTCTCTCCACCCCACTCGGAGGATATCGTATGACCGAAGAGCCCAAGCCTCGACCCTCGGGGTCCACGCCTCCCCACGCCTGATCCCCTGCGGGTAACAGGATGCGGAGTCCTGATCCCTGATAGCCCCTACCTGCTGGCAAGCTTGCCCGACAGACATGCCGTCTGGCGGCAGCCATGCTGCGCCTGCGCCAACCGGGGGCCCATTGCCTGTCTCACATCAGAACTGACGCCTGGCTTGGCCCGCGACAGGGCCTTGCTGCAAGCGAAAATCAGGATAAAGAGTTATGAAGCAACAACATACCGCCAGCCGGCACAAGCAAAAGGGATTCGTCTCCCCGGGCCGTGCCAACGAGAAGCTCTCCTCACGGGTGCTCGACGAGGCCGACAAGTCCCTCGAATACACCCTCACTGCCGTGCGCGGCAATATCGACGGCCTGACCTCGACCGAGGCGGCCAACCGTCTGGTCCAGTTCGGCCCCAACGAGGTGACCCACGACAAGCCGCCCCATCCGCTGATCCAGCTGATGCAGGCGTTCAAAAACCCCTTCGTGATGGTGCTGATCGTGCTCGGGCTGGTCAGCTACGTGATGGACGTGCTGATGGCCGAGCCGGGTGACGAGGATTGGGTCAAGGTGATCATCCTCGGCGTCATGGTCAGCCTGAGCGGCCTGCTCCGCTTCTGGCAGGAGTACCGCTCGGCCAAGGCGGCCGAAACCCTCAAGTCGCTGGTGCGCAACACCGCCACCGTGCAGCGCCGCCCTTCGCCGGGAGCCCCCTCCCTGCGCAAGGAGGTGGCGATGGTCGAGCTGGTGGCCGGTGACATAGTGCACCTGCAGGCGGGGGACATGATCCCGGCCGACATCAAGCTGATCGAATCCCGCGATCTCTTCATCAGCCAGGCGGTGCTGACCGGCGAGGCCCTGCCGGTGGAGAAGTACGACACACTGGGAGCCGTGGCCGAGAAGTCGGCGGACGGCAGCAGCACGGGGGAGGTGGGTCTGCTCGACCTGCCCAACATCTGCTTCATGGGCACCAACGTGGTGAGCGGCACCGCCAAGGCGGTGGTGGTGGCGACCGGCAGCGACACCTACTTCGGTTCGCTGGCCCGCAACGTGGTGAGCCACAAGCGCATCGAAACCAGCTTCGATCGGGGCGTGAACAGCGTCACCCGGCTGCTGATCCGCTTCATGCTGGTGATGGTGCCCGTGGTCTTCATGCTGAGCGGCGTCAGCAGCGGTGACTGGATGTCGGCGCTGACCTTCGCGCTGGCGGTGGCGGTGGGGCTGACCCCGGAGATGCTGCCCATGATAGTCTCCGCCAACCTGGCGCGGGGCGCCGTGGCCATGGCCAAACGCAAGGTGGTGGTCAAGCGGCTCAACTCGGTGCAGAACTTTGGTGCCATGGACGTGCTCTGCACCGACAAGACGGGCACCCTGACCCAGGACAAGATCATCCTGGAGCACCACTACGACGTGCGCGGCAGCCGGGACGACAGGATCCTGCAGCTGGCCTGGCTCAACAGTTATCATCAGAGCGGCATGAAGAACCTGATGGACATAGCCGTGATCGAGCACGCCGATGTGCTGGGTGACAGCTGCAAGCCGGGCAACTACAGCAAGGTGGATGAGCTGCCGTTCGACTTCGTGCGTCGTCGCCTGTCGGTAATAGTGCAGGACGATCTGGGCCAGCAGTTGATGGTCTCCAAGGGGGCGGTCGAGGAGATGCTCTCCGTCTCCAGCCACATCGACGACGGCAAGCAGATCCGCGAGCTGGATGAGATTGAGCGCCGTGCCCTGCTGCGCCGCAGCGAGGAGTACAACGCCGACGGCTATCGGGTGCTGATAGTGGCGACCCGCGATATCCCGGCTGCCGAGTGCAAGCAGAGCTACCGCACCAGTGACGAGGCCGGACTGGTGGTGCGCGGCTTCCTCACTTTCTTCGATCCGCCCAAGGATTCGGCCGCCCCGGCCATCCGTGCGCTGAACGACTACGGTGTGGCGGTCAAGGTGCTGACCGGCGACAACCCCATCATCACCAGCAAGGTGTGTCGCGATGTGGGGCTGAACCCGGGGGTGCCGCTGCTCGGCAAGGACATAGAGGTGATGGACGACGTGGCCCTGTGCACAGTCGTCAAGCACACCACCATCTTCGCCAAGCTCACTCCGCTGCAGAAGTCGCGGGTGGTGAAGGCGTTGCAGGCCAACGGCAACACGGTCGGTTTCCTCGGTGACGGCATCAACGACGCCCCGGCGCTGCGGGATGCGGACGTGGGGATCTCGGTGGACAGCGGTGCCGACATCGCCAAGGAGACGGCCGACATCATCTTGCTGGAGAAGAGCCTGATGGTGCTGGAAGAGGGGGTGGTCAAGGGACGCGAGACCTTCGGCAACATCCTCAAGTACCTCAACATGACCGCCAGTTCCAACTTCGGCAACGTCTTCTCCGTGCTGGTCGCCTCCGCCTGGCTGCCCTGGGCGCCCATGCTGGCGATGCAGATGCTGATCCAGAACCTGGTGTATGACGTCTCCCAGATGCTGCTGCCCTGGGACAAGATGGATCCCGAGTTCCTCAAGCGCCCGCGTAAGTGGGAAGCCAACAACATCAAGCGCTTCATGCTCTGGCTCGGCCCGACCTCCTCGGTGTTCGACATCAGCACCTTCTGCCTGATGTGGTTCGTGTTCGGAGCCGGCGCCATGTATGCCACCGCCAACGGCAGCATGGATCCCCTGGTCAACGGTCAGGCCATCATGAACTCGGGCTGGTTCATCGAGGGGCTGGTCTCCCAGACGCTGGTGGTGCACATGCTGCGGACCCGCAAGATCCCCTTCCTGCAGAGTACGGCCACCCTGCCGGTGCTGTTGTCGACCTCCATCGCCATCGCCATCGGCTGCTACCTGCCGTTCTCGCCAGTGGCGGAGCACTTCGGCTTCATCACCCTTGAGGCGCCCAGGTACTTCATGTGGCTGGTGATCACCATGCTGGCCTACATGGGGCTGACCCAGGCGATCAAGACCATCTACATCAAGCGCCACGGTCAGTGGTTCTGACGGGATAAGCCTGGCCATCAAGCACCACAGTCGGTGGTGCCCGGTGTGAACCAGATTGCCACGCGGGTCTTTATCCGTGTGAACGAAAGAGGGATGGCTCAGGCCATCCCTCTTTTTCATGGGGCCGGGAGGAGATCAGTGCGGGACCAGGGCATAGGCCTCGCCAGCCATGCCGGTCAGGATGGAGAGGCTGACGGCGCCGAACAGCAGACCCGTGACCAGATTGAGCGGGCGCTGGATCCGGCCAAGCAGGCGCTGGGCCCGCGGGGTGGAGAGGCTCCAGGCCAGCACGCCGAACCAGACCAGAGAGAGTAGGAACAGCTCCAGCACCAGCAGGCCGCGCGTCAGGCCGTCCACCTGCGGCGTCACCATGGCCGCCAGCAGTCCCATGAAGAACAGCAGCGCCTTGGGATTGAGCAGATTGGTGGCAAGCCCGCTCCCTATCCCCTTGCGCCAGCCTTGCTGCTCACCGCCAGCCTTGAGCGCCAGTGTTGCCGAGCTGTGCCAGGCGGCCTTGAGTGCCCCCCAACCGAGCCAGCCCAGATAGAGGGCGCCGACCACCTTCACCGCCATGAAGAGCCAGGGATGTTCGGCGATCAGCAGGCTGATGCCGGTCAGGCTGAGGGTGGCGTGCAGCAAGATGGCGAGTGCTATGCCGAGCGCCGCCCCCAGTGCTGTGGGCCTGTGCAGGCTGGTACGCAAGATCAGCGCGAAGTCCGGCCCAGGGCTCGCCAGGGCGATCAGGTGGATGAGACCTATGGTCAGAAACAGGCTGGTGAACATGGTGAAACCTCGATGACGGTATGAGGTGACAGCATGGGGGATCAGGGCGGGGAGGCGATTGTAAAAGATTGCATCTGCTGCCGGTCATCGACCGGGCTGGGCTGTCATGGCCCTGGCTAGCCGGGCTGGCCCGTAAAAGACTGCATCTGTTGGCGGTAATCGGCGGGAGTCAGCCCGAATGCCTGCCGGAAACCGTGGTGGAAGTGGCTCTGATCGAAGAAGCCGACCGCCAGCGCCACCTCGCTCACCGGCAGGCCGCTGCCGAGCAGGCGCTTGCCCTGCTCCAGTCTCAGTCGCTTGAGCCAGGCATAGGGGGTCATGCCTGTCTTTTTCTTGAACTGACGCAGGAAGGCGAAGCGATCCAGCCCGAACAGGGCGGCCAGATCCTCCAGGCTGTGGCGCTCATCCAGTCGGGCCAGCAGATAGTCGCGCAGGTATCTGAGTTGGGGGTCCGCCAGGGCGTGGCGCTCCGGCGCTATGTGCAACAGCTCGCCGAGCAGGGCCAGCAGCTGACTCTCCGCCAGCAGGCCGTCTGGCTCGGGACCGTCCAGATACATGTGCAGCCGGGCGAAGCCCTGATAGAGGTCGGGACGGCTCTGCAAGCCCTTGTCGAAGAAGGGCTCGGGGCTGTCCGGCAGCCAGCGCGCCAGCTGTTCGGGTGCGATGGCAAATACTCGCACTTCGTACCCTTCCGGCAGCAGGCTGAGGCCGTCGTGCATCTCGTCCGGGTTGACGGTGGAGAGCTCGCCGCGCACCAGATTGTGGCTGCTGCCCTTGTGGATGAATTTCTGGCCGCCCTGCTGCACCAGACCAATGTGATAGTCCAGGTGAACGTGGCGGCCATAGCTGAACTCCCTGTGGTGGGAGTGGGAGAGTTCAACCCCCGGCAGCAGCCGGGATTGCCAGTAGTGGATGCGGGATTGGGGAGCGCTCATCGGCTATTGATAACCTGAAACCTGAATATTGGCTTGTAGATTATTGCAGTGTCGACGCGCCATGCCGTCAACCCTGACTGGCAGCCCGACGCCGCTTGCCGCTGCGCAGTCCGTCCAGGCTGAACAGCACAAGCGCACTCCAGATGCAGCCGAAGGTGATCAGCTTGTCCGGTGTCAGCGCTTCCCCGTACAAGGTCACCGCCAGTATGAACATCAGGCTGGGGCCTATGTACTGGAAGAAACCCAGGGTGGAGAGCTTGAGACGGGTGGCGGCTGCGGTGAAGCAGAGCAGGGGCGCCGTGGTGACGGCTCCGGCGGCGATCAGCAACAGATTGAGGTGCCAGTCGTTCTCCGTCATATGGCTGGTGGGGCTGTCGGCAAATCCCCACAGGTAGATGGCGGCCGGCGGCAGCATGATCATGGTTTCGATCAGCAGGCCGGTGAGGGCATCGAGGGCCAGCTTCTTGCGAATGAGGCCGTAGATGGCAAAGCTCGAGGCCAGTACCAGGGCTATCCAGGGCAGGGAGCCGAAGGCGATGAGCTGGACGGCGACACCGATCACCGCCAGTCCCACGGCCCACCACTGCAGGCGACGCAGCTGTTCGCTCAGAAACAGCATGCCGAGCAGCACGTTGAACAGCGGATTGATGTAGTAGCCGAGGCTCGCATCCAGCATGTGGCCGTTGTTGATGGCCCAGATAAAGAGCAGCCAGTTGCCGCCGACGGTGACCGAAGTGAAGGCCAGGGTGAGCAGCACTTTTGGCTGGTGCAGCACGGCCTGCACCTTGTGCCACTGGCGCCCGAGCAGGGTCAGCACCATCAGCAGGACACAGGACCAAATCATGCGGTGGGTCAGGATTTCGGCAGCCGGTACGGCGGAAAGGGTTTTGAAATAGATGGGGGCGAGACCCCAAAGGGTATAGGCGCACAAGGCATAGATGATGCCCTGACGCTGAGCTTGTTGCTGCATGCGTGAATGTTGCCTTATGGCTTGTTGGGGGGTGATGGAGATCACAAGGCAATGAGTGTAACGAGTACCGTAGCGGGATCAAAGAACCATGTTTTTATGTGAATTATTTTGCTCAAAAAAACTGAAGGATCTATGTTTTGAGTAATATAATTCTCATAATATAAAAGGCGTCATAATTTTGAGCAAAATAATTCACATGGCGAGGTGTGATGGAACTGACTATCCAGATTTATGGTGAAAAGGGGTGGTGCGATGCAGCCCGTTTGCGGCTGAATGAGGGAGGGAAGCGCTCGGCCCGGCTCGCCTATGAGTTTGATTATGCCCTTGAATATCTGCATCAGACACAGGGATGGCACGCCTGTGCCTTGAGGTACCCCATTGAGCTGATGATCCCTCATGATGGTGGCTGGTTTCGTTTTCTCGATGACATTATGCCAGCGGGTAGTGCGCGCCGTTACTGGGTCAGGCAGCTCGACATCGGACATTTGGGTGAAGAGGGACAAGACCGTACCCTTCTGGCTCTCGGTACTATTGCTCCGATCGGAAACTTGCGCATCAAGGAGGCTGTAGAGAGAGTCGCGGCTCAGATACCCGAGCAGAGCCAGGTCACGCAACTGCGCTTCCCTGTGGCGATGGTATTGGAACGTGATACCGACTTTCTGGAATATGCCCAGCAGATGGGGGCCGCCAGCGGTGGTGCGACTGGGGCCGGTGGAGAGGCTCCCAAGCTGTTGTTGCGGCAAAATCGCAATCAGGAGGTGTGGATAGACACTTTTCAGGATGATCCCTACTGCCTGGATGATTTCTATCTGGTCAAGTTCCCGCGTAACAATCGCAGCGCCATTGACCAGGATATCCTCAGAGCTGAGTATCACTATTATCAAGAACTTAATGCCTTGGGGATCGATACGATTCCGATTCATGGCATGCGTCTTGACGAAGGGAGCAAATACCCTTCGTTGTGGCTTCCCCGCTTTGATGTAGCGGTGCAGGAGCAAAAATTGGTTCGCTTCGGAGTGGAATCTGTCTACAGCGTGATGGACGCAGCTCCAGGCTCGGACCTTAACCATCTGGATATTCTCGATACCTTGCTGCCCATGCTGGAGGGTGAGGCCCGACAGCGTAACACTCGTTTTAACGGCTCTGCATTTGTGATCGAGTGGGTCAGACGCGACTTGCTCAACGTGGTCTTTGGAAATTCGGACAACCATGGCCGCAATACGGCATTGCTCAAGAGCGACGAGGGGATCTGGCTCGCGCCAGTCTACGACTTTGCCCCCATGAAAGCCGATCCAGAGGGGATCCGTCGCACGACACAGTGGGGGTTGGGGCTCGAAGAGGGAGGGCAGTTTGATTGGGTAGCCATTGCGCAACGTCTGTCACACCGGGTTGAGCCTGACGTCTTGTTGGCATCCTTGACCGAGCTGGCACTAAGGCTCAAGGGGTTACCGGAACGCTTGGCTCGACGTGGAGTACCCGTTTCCATCCTGACTATGCCGACATTCAATTTCAATACGCTCGATGAAAGGCTGACAGTCTGGATTGAGCAGTGGGGGGCATGAGGATGAAAAAACTATCTATAGAGGAGCGTGAGGAGCTGCTGCGTGAACTGTTGGTCAAGTTGCATCGTGGCGTCATCCACGAAGGCGACCTGCTACGCAAGTTGCGCAAAGAGATGCTAGGGATGGATCAGGAGGGCTATGCCAGTCTAATTGGCATCAGTCGACGCACCTTGTCAGCAATCGAACGCAATACTGCCACTCCTTCAATGAAGACGGTCGATCAGGTATTCCGGCCATTTGGATTGAAGATGAGGCTGACACCATTGAACTTGGGTTTGCAAAAACAGGTTGCCGATCAACTGGTTGATAATGAGTGGGAGTGATCAACGCCCACGACGGATCTTCTCGACGTCCACCAGCAACCACAGCATGAGTGCGATGGCGGAGATCCACGGACCCCAAGTCACATAGGCCTCACCCTGCCCCAAGAGGTAGAACAGCAGGGGCAGTCCTATCACCAGAAACAGTACACTTCCCAGAAAAAATAGCATTTTTATCTTTATATTTAAGGGCTTGTCTATTTGACGATTATATCGATTGAGGCGGGCGATGAAAGGGCAAAAATGAAAAAGGAGGATTTCTCCCCCTATTTCACGAATGAGCGTCATTTCTGATGCTATTCGAGCTGGATCCAGGTGCTTTTCAGCTCGGTGTACTTCTCTAGGGCGTGTAGTGACTTGTCGCGGCCGTTGCCGGATTGCTTGAAGCCGCCGAACGGCATCGTCATGTCGCCGCCATCCCAGTTGTTGACGAAGACGGTGCCGGCACGCAGGGCGCGGGAGCCCTTGATCGCCTTGTTGAGGTCAGCGGTCCAGATAGCCGCCGCCAGTCCGTAGTCGGTGTCGTTGCCAAGGGCGATCGCCTCCTCCAGCGTATCGAAGCCGGTCACCGCCAGCACAGGGCCGAAGATCTCCTCGCGGAAGATGCGCATCTCGGGCGTCACCTCGTCGAAGATGGTGGGCTCGATGTAGAAGCCACCGCTCTCCATATTGGTGCGTTTGCCCCCCAGCAGCAGCTTGGCTCCTTCCTGCTGACCGATATCTATGTAGCGCAGCACCTGCTCCATCTGGATGTTATCCACCATGGCGCCGATGCGGGTGGCGGGGTCGATCGGGTTGGCCGCAATCCACTCGCGGGCATGGGCCAGCAACCGTTCCATAAATTGCGGCTTGATGCTGTTTTGCACCAGCAGGCGGGAGGCGGCGGTACAGACCTCACCCTGGTTGTAGAAGATGGCGGCGGCCGCGCTCTTGGCGGCGGCGTCCAGATCCAGCGCATCCGCCAGTATGATGTTGGGGCTCTTGCCACCACACTCCATAAAGGCGCGCTTGAGGTTGGACTTGCCGGAGCACTCCACCAGATGTTTGCCGATCTTGGTGGAGCCGGTGAAGGTGATGCAATCCACGTCCATGTGCATGGCCAGCGCCTCGCCCACTGTATGGCCAAAGCCCGGCAACACGTTGAAGACACCGTCAGGAATGCCCGCCTCTTTCGCGATACCTGCGATGCGCAGGGCGGTGAGGGGGGATTTCTCGGAGGGCTTGAGGATGACCGAGTTGCCGGTCGCCAGCGCCGGGCCCAGCTTCCAGCAGGCCATCACCAGCGGGAAATTCCAGGGCACAATGGCGGCGACCACGCCGAGGGCCTCGCGGGTCACCAGCGCCAGGGCGGACTCTTCCACCGGCGCGACCTGATCGTAGATCTTGTCGATGGCCTCGGCGTTCCAGGCGATGCAGTTGGCGGCGGCGGGGGCGTCATACCCCATGGCATCACCGATGGGCTTGCCCATGTCCAGCGACTCCAGCAGTGCCAGCTCCACTTTGTTGAGGCGCATCAGGTCGGCGAAGCGCTGCATGATCAGCTTGCGCTGTTTCGGGGCCAGCCCGCTCCAGCGTTTGTCATCGAAGGCGGCGCGGGCGGCCTGCACCGCCAGCTCGGCATCGGCGGCATCGCAGGCGGCGACCTTGGTCAGCAGCTTGCCGTTGGCCGGGTTGATGCAGTCGAAGGTGGCGCCATTGATGGCATCCCGGTAGCTGCCGTCGATGAAGGCTTGGGAGGGCAGGGTCAGATGGGCGGCCTTGTGTTGCCACTGGGCCAGGGTCAGGTCACTCATGTTCACTCCTTGAACCGGCAAAGAATTGGTATCCGCGTATCAATATGCTAAACATACTGCCGCTTGTAAATCCATCCTGTAACATTTTATTAAACAGTTGAGGCTGTTCCCGTCAGAAACTGGCCGGGATGCTTTACCTGAGAGCAGCTCGAACCCTGTGCAATGATGCCTCTTTGTGGCTGCTGTGATCTGTTCGAGATCAGTCCGAACCCTGTCAAATGGCGACTTAGAAACTGGCCGGCGTGTTGGCAGAGATCAGCCCGAACCCTGTCAAATGGCGACTTAGAAACTGGCCGGCGTGTTGGCAGAGATCAGCCCGAACCCTGTCAAATGGCGACTT
>NZ_JAPDBE010000041.1:23207-44699 GCF_027705025.1 Aeromonas sp. D3
GAGATCAGCCCGAACCCTGTCAAATGGCGACTTGGAAACTGGCCGGCGTGATTTGCCCGAGATCAGCCCGAACCCTGTCAAATGGCGACTTGGAAACTGGCCGGCGTGATTTGCCCGAGATCAGCCCGAACCCTGTCAAATGGCGACTTAGAAACTGGCCGGCGTGTTGGCCGAGATCAGCACGCACTCCTGCTCGCCCACGTTGCGAAAACGGTGCGGCGTGCGGCTGTCGAAGTAGTAGCCATCACCCGGTGCCAGCTGGTGGATCTGCTCGCCAATGGTCACCTCGACCGTCCCCTGAATGACGATGCCGCACTCTTCCCCTTCGTGACTCAGCATGTCGTCACCCGTGTCTGCGCCCGGCGGCAGTATCTCCTGCATCATGCCGATGGCACGGTTGGCGCGGCTGTGGCCCACCAGTCGGTAGCTGATGGGATGGGTGCCAAGATCCGGCATGTCGCTGGCGCGGAAGATCACCTCTGTCCCCATCTCTGTCTCTTCGGTGAAGAAGCTGGCCAGGGACATGGGAATGCCTTCGAGTACCTTGCGCAGCGAGGACACTGAGGGGCTCACCTGATTTTTCTCGATCTGGGAGATAAAACCGTTGGTCACACCGGAGCGTTTGGCCAGCTCGCGCTGGGAGAGGGCCGCCTTGGTGCGAACCGCCTTGAGGCGGTGACCGATATCCATCAATAGACACTCCTTGACTGTTTACTATTATTAAAATTGTGTTAAATATCTTATACCACCCCGGTCGGGGTGACACCAAGCAGGGCAACATTGAGCCCTTTTTTATGGATTCAGGTGTTTAATTTAATAGGCATAAGCCGATAGTTACTAAACACCTTAAGGATGAGGTGACCATGAAACCGATCAGCGACATCAATACGCCCTCCGACATGTCCGCCTTCTGGATGCCGTTCACCGCCAACCAGCAATTCAAGGCGGCGCCGCGCATCCTGAAGTCGGCAGAGGGGATGTATTATCACTCAGAGGATGGCCGCAAGATACTGGATGGCACTGCCGGGCTCTGGTGTTGCAACGCGGGCCATGGTCGCCGCGAGATCGCCGAGGCGGTTTCCCAGCAGATTTCCCACCTCGATTTTGCTCCTACGTTCCAGATGGGGCACCCCTTGCCGTTTGAGCTGGCCAACCAGCTGGTGGAGATAGCCCCCAAAGGGTTCGGTCACGTCTTCTATACCAACTCGGGTTCTGAATCTGTGGATACGGCGCTGAAAATAGCGCTGGCCTGGCAGCGGGCGCGGGGGCAGGGCACCCGCACCCGGTTGATTGGTCGTGAACGGGGTTACCATGGAGTGGGCTTTGGCGGCATCTCTGTGGGGGGGATCCCCGGCAACCGCAAGTGGTTCGGCTCCCTGCTGACCGGGGTGGATCATCTGCCCCACACCCTCAATATTGCCAAGCATGCCTTCACCAGGGGATTGCCCGACGAAGACCTGACCCTGGCCGACGAGCTGGAGAAGATCGTCTTCCTGCACGATGCCAGCAACATAGCGGCTGTCATCGTCGAACCCATAGCCGGCAGCACCGGTGTCATCATGCCACCCAAGGGTTACCTCAAGCGGCTGCGGGAGATCTGCACCAAACACGGCATTCTGCTGATCTTCGACGAGGTGATCACTGGCTTCGGTCGCCTCGGTTCCCCCTTCGCGGCACAGGAGTTCGATGTCATCCCCGACATGATCACCTGTGCCAAGGGGCTCACCAATGGCGCCATCCCCATGGGAGCCGTGCTGGTGCAGAAGCACATCTATGACGACATGATGGCCGCCGGCAAGGGTGCCATCGAGCTGTTCCACGGCTACACCTACTCAGGTCATCCGGTGGCCGCCGCCGCCGCGCTGGCGACCCTCGACATCTATCGCAACGAGAACTTGCTCACCCGCGCCGCCGATCTGGCGGGCTACTGGGAGGAGGCGGCCCACTCCCTCAAGGGCTGCAAGCATGTGAAGGATGTGCGCAACTACGGTCTGGTGGCGGGTATCGAGCTGGAATCCATGCCCGATGCCCCTGGCAAGCGTGCCTATGATGTGTTCGTGCGCTGTTTCGAAAAGGGGGCCCTGGTTCGCGTGACAGGGGACATCATAGCCCTGTCGCCGCCGCTCATTATCGAGCGCAGCCAGATCGACGACCTCTTCACCCTGTTGCAGGATGTGTTGCAGACCCAGGACTGACCTTTTTCACCTTGTTTCATGGCGCCCGCAGCTTGTCGGGCGCCATCTCCCTGTGCCCGGCCCGTAGGCCCGCAGGGGAATGCGGATTACTCATCATGGAGGATATATGACATACAGGGTCAGCAACTTTATCGACGGCCAGCTGCAACAGAGTCACAGCGAGCGGTTTGGTGCCATCTTCAACCCGGCCACCGGCCAACAGCAGGGGAGTGTGGCACTCGCCACCGCCGCCGAATGTGGCGAGGCCATCGCCGTGGCGGAGCGTGCTTTCACCGACTGGTCCCAGACACCGCCGCTGGTGCGTGCGCGAGTGCTGTTTCGCTTCAAAGAGCTGATGGAGCGGCACAGGGATGAGCTGGCGGAGCTCATCAGCCGCGAGCATGGCAAGGTCTTCTCCGATGCCCAGGGTGAGCTGACCCGGGGGCTGGAAGTGGTGGAGTTTGCCTGCGGCATTCCCCATCTGCTCAAGGGGGAGCACTCCCTCAATGTGGGCCGGGGGGTAGACAGCCATTCCATGATGCAGCCGGTGGGGGTGTGCGCCGGTATCACGCCGTTCAACTTTCCGGCCATGGTGCCGCTCTGGATGTTCCCGGTGGCCATCGCCTGCGGCAATACCTTTATTCTCAAGCCCTCCGAGAAGGATCCCTCCCTCTCCCTGCGCATGGCCGAGCTGCTCAAGCGGGCCGGTTTGCCAGATGGTGTGCTCAACGTGGTCAACGGCGACAAGGAGGTGGTGGATGTGCTGCTGACCGATCCGCGGGTCGGCGCCGTCTCCTTTGTCGGCTCTACCCCCATCGCCCAGTACATCTACGCCACCGCCTCGGCCCACGGCAAGCGGGTGCAGGCGCTGGGCGGCGCCAAGAACCACATGCTGGTGATGCCGGATGCGGATCTCGATCAGGCGGTCTCCGCCCTGATGGGGGCGGCTTATGGGGCGGCGGGCGAGCGCTGTATGGCCATTTCGGTCGCTGTTGTGGTGGGTGATGAGACCGCCGATGCACTGGTGGCCAAGCTGGCGCCGCTGGTGGAAGCGCTACGGGTCGGGCCTGGCCTGGGTCAGGTACCGGAGAACGAGATGGGGCCTCTCATCAGCCGGGAGCATCTGGCCAAGGTGCGGGGTTATGTGGATCAGGGGGTGGCCGAGGGCGCCCTGCTGCGAGTCGATGGTCGCGGCGTGAGTCACGGGGAAGGCTACTTTATCGGTGGCAGCTTGTTTGACGAGGTAACCCCCGAGATGCGCATCTATCGGGAGGAGATTTTCGGCCCCGTGCTCGCCATAGTACGGGCCCCGGATTACGAGACGGCGCTCGGGCTCATCAACCAGCACGAGTATGGCAATGGCACTGCCATCTTTACTTGCGACGGCGATACTGCGCGGGACTTCACTGCCAGGGTTCAGGTCGGTATGGTAGGGGTGAACGTCCCCATTCCCGTGCCCATGGCGTTTCACAGCTTTGGGGGTTGGAAGCGGTCCATCTTCGGGCCGCTCAACATGCACGGGCCGGATGGGGTGCGCTTCTATACCCGGATGAAGACGGTAACGGCGCGCTGGCCACAGAGCCTGCGGGCCGGAGCCGAGTTCTCCATGCCGACCATGAAGTAAGCAACCATGCAGCAGCTAGTCCAGGCATGGCCCGGTGGCGACAAACGCTGCCGGAGTGCCCCGCTATCCCTGTTGAAGGAGTAACAGATGCGACTGGGAATTCTCGATTGTGACCGGCTGGATCCCGATTTGGCGGATCATTTTGGCCCCGTTTACTCCGAGATGTTTATCAAGGGCTTTAGGGCGTTGGCCCCCGAGCTGGAGTTCAGGATCTGGTCGGCGCTCGATGGCGAGCTGCCGGACGATCTGCAAGAGTGTGATGCCTGGCTCATCACGGGTTCGCGGCACGATGCCTACAGCGATCTGCCCTGGATCCAGGCACTGCGCGCCTGGATCCGGCTGGCCCACGACGCCGACGTCAAGCTGGCCGGGGTCTGCTTCGGCCATCAGGTGATTGCGCAGGCGTTAGGGGGCGAGGTGGTGAAATCCACCAAAGGGTGGGGGCTGGGGGTGTCGGTTCACCCCATGCTGGCGACCGGATCCTGGATGCAGCCCGGGCTGGATCAGATCCGGATCCTGGCCAGCCATCAGGATCAGGTGGCCCTGTTGCCACCCGGTGCGACCCGGCTGGCGGGCAACGATTTTTGTCCCAACTTCATGTTCTTGCAGGGGGACCACATAGTCGCCATTCAGGGGCATCCGGAGTTTTCGGTGGAGTACAACCGGGCGCTGATCGAGCGGCGGCGGGACTTCTTGTCCGATGATCGTTATCAGAGCAGCCTCTCCTCACTGGAGGGGGAGGTGGATTCGGCAACCATGATGCAGTGGTTGTTACAATTTTTGGGCATCCTGCCCGGTAGCGAAAGGGCGACCGGCGGGATCACAGCAGGAGAGCGAGCATGATTATTGGCGTACCCAAGGAAATCAAAAACCATGAATACCGGGTCGGCATGACTCCCGCCGGAGTGCAGGAGCTGGCGGCCCGGGGACACACTGTGCTGGTGCAACAGCAGGGGGGCGAGGCGATCGGGCTGTCCGATGCCGAGTACCAGGCTGCCGGTGCTGAGCTGGTGGCGAGTGCGGCTGAGATATTCGCCCGGGCCGAGATGATAGTGAAGGTGAAGGAGCCCCAGCCGGAGGAGTGTGAACTGCTGCGCCCCGGTCAGCTGCTCTTTACCTATCTGCACCTGGCGCCGGATCCGGTGCAGACCCAGCTGCTGGTGCACTCGGGGGCGGTGGCCATCGCCTACGAGACGGTGACCGACGAGCGCGGCGGTCTGCCGCTGCTGGCGCCCATGTCCGAGGTGGCAGGACGGATGGCGATCCAGGCCGGCGCACACAGTCTGGAGAAGGCGCAGGGGGGCAATGGCACCCTGCTGGGTGGTGTGCCTGCGGTGGCCCCTGCCAAGGTAGTGGTGCTGGGGGGCGGCGTGGTGGGCGTCAACTCGGCGCGCATGGCGCTGGGTCTGGGGGCCGATGTCACCATTCTGGACCGTTCCCTGCCGCGCCTGCGGGAGCTGGACAGCCTCTATGGCTCGGCCCTCAAGACGCTTTACTCCACCCGCACCAATATCGAAGCCTGCATCGCCCAGGCGGATCTGGTGATCGGCGCCGTGCTGATCCCGGGAGCGGCGGCGCCCAGGCTGCTGACCCGTGACATGCTCAAGCTGATGCGCAAGGGCTCAGTGCTGGTGGACGTGGCCATCGATCAGGGCGGCTGCTTTGAAACCTCCCACCCCACCACCCATGAAGAGCCGACCTATGTGGTGGATGGCATCATTCACTACTGCGTGGCCAACATGCCGGGCGGTGTCGCACGCACCTCCACCTTCGCGCTGACCAATGCCACCTTGCCGTTCGTGCTGGCGCTGGCAGACAAGGGCTACGCCCAGGCGCTCAAGGATGACAAACACCTGCGGGCCGGCCTGAACGTGTTCAAGGGCAAGGTCACCCAGGCGGCAGTGGCCCAGGCGCTCGGCTACGAGTACGTCAGCGCCGAATCCGTGCTGGCGTGACGCAGCAGGTGTGAACCCTGCCGGCAAACGTCGAGCTGGTTCACAAACCCCGCGATTTCAGGGAGGGCCGTCAGGGCCCTTTCTCATATACTGGGGTCCCTTGTCAGTGAGGCTTCTCCATGTCCCGCATTCTGCTGCTTGCCAATCTCAACTGTGATCATGTGCTCTCTCTCTCCGAACCCCTGGTGGCCGGTGCCCGTCTGCAATACGTGGATCAGGGCCGCAGGCTGGGGGGCGGTGCCGCCAACACCGGCATAGGGCTGGTATGGGCAGGCCACGAGGTGACCATCGCCTCCCGCATCGGGCTGGATGAGGCCGGCGACTGGCTGCTGGAGCAGGCGGCGGGTTACGGGCTGGACTGCTCTCATGTGGAGCGCTTCGGGGGTGAAACAGGGGAACTGCTGATCCTGGTGGATTCCACCGGCGAGCGCACCATCCTCAGGCGGCCGCGTCGCCCCGACCTGCCTGGCGACTTGCCGGTGGAGGGGGTGGACTGTCTCTACGTGAACTATCCCGGCACCGCCATCACAGGCTATATGCGCCAGATGCTCGGCAAGAGTTTCGTGGTTGCCCAGTATCCCAAGGGCGGGCAGGCTCGCCGTCCCTGTCACGTGCTGGTGGCCTCCCGCTCCGATCTCGGCGAGGTGAGCGACCCCTGGCTGCATGCTCGTCAACTGGCCGGGGAGCAGCTGGAGTGGCTGGTGCTGACCGAAGGCAAGGCGGGGGCCGTGGCCATCCATGGTGAGGAGCAGATCCGGGTCGCGGCGCGGCCCGTGTCAGTGGTGGATACCACGGGAGCGGGGGATGCGTTCGCCGGTGGCCTGATCCACGGACTGGCGCGAGGCATGGCGATCCAGGATGCCTTGCAGTGCGCGGTGGACTGGGGCGCCTTCGCGGTTGCCTCCGAGAGCTCAATTCCCTCCACAGCGCTGAAAAACTGGCTCAAGCAGCCCCATTGAATCCACACAGCAGGAGTCGTGTGGTGCACGCCGATCCGCGACGGCCTTGGGGTTGGCGCGGCGAAGTTAGCCGCCCAAAACCCCTCAAACCCGGGAGCCAGCCTGCAAGTTTGCGATCAATCAAAGAAAGTGTCGATTTATGTGCATCTTCATCGACACCCGCCTGAGCTGCTCTTAACCTTGTCACTCCACGACTCGGATTAAGATGCGGACTCTGCACGGGCGCAAGAGCTGTCCCGCCTCTTAGCTTTAGGTTGTCGTCCTGATTTCCAGCTTGTAGTAAGAGGCAAGTGCGACCATGCAACTGACACGATTTACCGACTATGCCCTGCGTACCCTGACTTTTTTGGCGGTTCAGCCGGGAGATCGCCTGTCGACCATCACAGAGGTGGCCGATACCTTTGCCATCTCCCGCAACCACGTGGTCAAGATAGTGCATCAGCTTGGCATCAAGGGGTACATAGAGACGGTACGCGGCAAGCATGGCGGCATCCGCCTCGGTCGCTCCGCCGTCTCCATCAACCTGCGTGATGTGGTGATGGACATGGAACACGTGCTCTGCCCTGTGGATTGCAAGCGCGAGAACTGCCGTCTCTCCGGTGGCTGTCGCATTCAGGGTATTCTGCGCCGCGCCATGAACGCCTTCCTCGAGGTGCTGGGAGAATACACATTGGCCGATGCGGTGCGGGATCCTACTCGTCTCTGCCACCTGCTCGGCATTGAGCACGACTCCATTCTGGCCATGGCATAGAGCCAGCGTCAGACCATGAGGGGCCCACGGGTCCCTTTGTGCTTTCTGGCGTCTGGTAGCAGGTGAATATGGTTTCAGTGCTGAAGACGGGGTTCTGGGGGGTCAAAGCTGGGGGATCAGGGTGATGGCGCCGTGCAGGCAGGCGAGACCGCAGGCACCGCAGCCATCACACGCCGCCATGTTGACGCTCACCCCATCGCTGGTAGCCTTGATCGCCTGCTGGGGACAGGCATCTTCACACAGCAGGCAGTAGAAGCCCTGCTTGGCCTGACAGCTCGCCTCAATCTGAACCCGGGTCTGCACCTGGCGCCCCCATTGCAGATCGAGGGCGCCGGTCGGGCAGGCTCTGGCACAGCTGCCACAATAGCTGCACTGGCCGCAGGCGAGATCCAGCACAGGGGTGCCGGCGATGGCGGTACCTTCGTATTCGGGTTGACTGGCCGGTTTGAGCAGGCCGTTGGGGCAGGCCTTGAAGCACTCGCCGCAACGGGTGCAGAGGGAGAGGTACTGGGACTCTTCGATGGCCCATGGCGGGCGAGCTTCATGGCAAACCACGGGGGCGGGGCGAGAAGCTTGCCAACCTTGCGTCAGCCAACGGAGGAAATAATGAGTCATGCTCACCCCTGATACCTATTAGGGGTTAATTTTATCCAAGTTTCTGCTGGCAAGCCAGAGAATAGCGGCGGGCAGGATCGCAAGCCGGGTTGCCCTTGTGTAAGCTAGGCGGGTCTTTTTGCGGGATTGAATGAACTCATGTGGTTATTTTTGTGGCGTGCTTCTCTGTTGTATATCTTCCCTCTGCTGATGTGGGCTTACTGTCGCATCAAGGGGATCGAATTCGCCGAGCTCGATACCGGGGTTAACAGTCACAAGTGGGTGGTGCTGGCCGCCTACCTCCTCTACGTGCTGCTCTGGCTGCTGCTCAACCGTTACCTTGAGCTCTTCCTGCGTCAGCGGAGCCGCAAATGATCGCGCTGGCGACCTGGGGGCCGGCGCTGCTGGCAGCCCTGCTCGCCCTCTGTGTCGGCTGGTTGGCAGGGCGCCGCTTTGCCAGCGCCCAGGAGCAGGAGTTGCTGCTGACCCAGGAGCGCCATCAGGCGCTGCAGGATCGCTTCGACGAATTGCAGGATGAGCGGATGCAGGGACAGCAAAAGCTGGATCAGCAGCAGAACCTGCTCATCAAGCTCACCGCCCGCCTCAAGGATGCCGAAGCCACCCTGCGCAGCGAGCGACTAGCCGCAGCCGAGAAGCTGCAACTGCAGCGGGATGGGGAACAGCGTCTCAGCCAGCAGTTTGAAAACCTCGCCAATCGTATTTTCGAGCAGAACTCGGGTAACTTTCGCGACCTGAACCAGAACAGTCTGGATCTGCTGCTGACACCGCTGAAAGAGCAGCTGGAAGGCTTCCGTCGCCAGGTGGGAGAAACCCATGCCCAGGAGACGGCCCAGCGCCACAGCCTCAAGTTCGAACTGGAGCGTCTGGCCGAACTCAACGCCCGCATGACCGAAGAGGCGGCGGCCCTGACCCGCGCCCTCAAGGGGGACAGCAAGCAGCAGGGTAACTGGGGGGAGGTAGTGCTGGCCCGCATCCTCAGTGAATGCGGTCTACGTGAGGGCCACGAGTACCACACCCAGGTCAATATCGAGCTGGACAAGGGCAAGCGCTATCAGCCCGACGTGATCGTCCACCTGCCGCAAGAGAAAGACATCATCATAGACGCCAAGGTGTCGCTGACCGCCTACGAGCGCTGGTACAACGCCGATGACGCGCTGGAAAAAGCAGTAGCGCTCAAGGAGCACGTCGCCTCGGTGCGCAACCATATCCGCGAGCTGGGCCGCAAGGATTACCAGCAGCTGCCCGGGGTGCGCACCCTCGACTATGTGCTGATGTTTGTGGCGGTGGAGCCTGCCTTCCTCACCGCGCTGGAGGCCGACCCTTCCCTGGTACGCTACGGGCTCGACAACAACATCTTGCTGGTGAGCCCCACCAACCTGATGGTGGCGCTGCGGACCATAGAGAACCTGTGGCGCTACGAGCGGCAGAACCAGAATGCCCGCCAGATTGCCGAGCGAGCCGGACGCCTCTACGAGAAGCTGCGGCTGTTTGTGGAAGAGATGCAGCAAATGGGGGGCAGCCTGCACAAGGCGCAGGAGAGCTATGACAAGGCGATGGGGCGGCTGGTCAACGGCCGTGGCAACCTGATCGCCCAGGTCGAGCGTTTCCGCGAGCTGGGAGTGGAGGTGACCAAACCCCTGCCCGAGGCGCTGGTCAACCGCGCGCTGGAACGGGAAGACCCGACCGAATAGAACCGAGTCTTGTCAGTGTCATGAGATGGAGATGGGCAGCCGCAGGGCTGCCCTTCTCGTTATCTATGCTGGCGCTATCCCGAACCGGGTTACTGCTTCCAGAACGAAGGAAAGAAGATCACGGCCACGGTCAGGATCTCGAGCCGTCCCAGCAGCATGCCGAACGACAATATCCACTTGGCCGAGTCCGGCAGGGTGGAAAAGTTGGCACTGGGGCCTATGACGGGGCCCATGCCGGGACCCACGTTTGCAACCGCTGTGATGGAGCCCGAGATGGCGGTCAGGGGGTCCAGACCTATGGTGGCGAGCAGGGCGGCGATCAGCAATATGATGGCGAAGTAGGCCAGCACGAAGGAGATCATGGAGCGAATGATGGCGTCGTTGACCTGGCGGCCATTGTACTTCTGCGGGAAGACGGCGGAGGGATGCATCAGCTGGCGCATCTGCTTTCTGAACAGGGCGAACGCCACCTGTACCCGGAAGATCTTGAGGCCGCCGGAGGTGGAGCCGGAGCAGGCACCGAGCAGCATGATAAAGATAAACAGCACGCTGGTGAGCGGTCCCCAGGTGCCGAAATCGCCGAGGCCATAGCCGGTGGTGGTGATCACGGAGACGATATTGAAGCTGCTGATGCGCAGGGCATCCATGAAGCCGTAAATGTCTCTGATCCACAGATAGAAGGTGACGACGACTGTGATCCAGACCACCAGCCAGAAGAAGCCCTGTACCTGGGCATCCTTGAGCAGGCTGTGGTCACGTCGGCTCAGGCTCTGTACATAGAGCAGGAAGGGCAGCCCCCCCAGAAACATGAAGAGGGTACCGATCCAGTGTGCCGAGTTGGAGAAGTGGGACATGGATTGGTCCGAGGTGGAATACCCGCCTGTACTGAGCGTGGTCATGGCGTGGTTGACCGCCTCGAACAGTGTCATGCCGCTCACCCAGTAGGCGAGGAAGCAGCACATGGAGAGCACCAGATAGACCACCACTATGTTGTTGGCCACTGTCTTGGCGCGGGGGGCACTCTTGTCAGACCAATCCGAGCTCTCGGTCTGAAACAATTTCATGCCGCCCACGTTGAGGTAGGGCAGTACCGCCACCGCCATCACGATAAAGCCAACGCCACCCAGCCACTGCAGGGTGGAGCGCCACAACAGTATGCTGTGAGCCATGCCATCCAGCCCTGAGAGCACAGTGGATCCCGTGGTGGTCACCCCAGACATTGTTTCGAAATAGGCATCGACAAAGCCGATGTGATTGATGAAGACGAAGGGCAGGGCCCCGAAGATGCAGGCAACCAGCCAGACAGAGGTGGTGAGCAGAAACATCTCCCGCACCCCGAGGTGAAATTCTGCCTTGCGGCCGTAGTGGAGGCAGAGCAGAGCGGCGCCGTGGGTGATCAGCACGGATTGAAGAAATTCGACAAATCCCTCCGAGCCGGTGAACAGGGCCAGCAGGGTTGGCAACCACATGAACAGAGCCAGCTTGGAGAGCACCAGCCCTTGAGTGAAGATGATAGGACGCAGCTTGATCATGCAGAATAACCTGATCGTTGAGTGACGAGAGATCCGGACATCCCCTTCGGGAGGCGACGCCGGATCTGGGTTGTGCTGACTTGAGGCATGGGTCGGTTACAGGAAGAAAGGGCTTGGCTGGAACAGCCGTTCCACTTCCGGTATGTACTTCTTGTCCACCAGGAACATCACCACATGGTCATCCTGCTGGATCTGGGTGCGATCGTGGGCGATCAGTACCTCATCACCACGAACAACGGCACCTATGGTGGTGCCGGGCGGCAGCTTGAGCTCACCCACCGTCTTGCCCACCACCTTGGAGGTGTTCTCGTCACCGTGGGCGATGGCCTCAATGGCTTCTGCCGCTCCGCGGCGCAGGCTGTATACGTTGGCGATATCGGCCCGACGCACGTGGGTCAGCAGGGCCGAAATGGTGGCCTGCTGTGGCGAGATGGCGATGTCGATGGAGCCGCCCTGCACCAGATCCACGTAGGCGCTGCGCTGGATAAGCACCATTGTCTTCTTGGCCCCCATCTTCTTGGCAAGCAGGGCCGACATTATGTTGGCCTCATCCTCGTTGGTGACCGCGATGAAGACATCGATCTGATCAATGTGTTCCTCGGCCAGCAACTCCTGATCCGCTGCATCACCACAGAAGACGATGGTGTTCTCCAGCTGTTCCGAGAGCTGCTCGGCCCGCTTCTGGTTACGCTCTATGAGCTTGACGCTGTAGCGCTTCTCCAGTTGACGGGCGAGACCGGCGCCTATGTTGCCACCCCCGACAATCATGATGCGGCGATAAGGGCTCTCGAGCCGCTGCAGCTCCGACATGACGGCCCGGATATGACCGGCGGCAGCGACGAAGAACACTTCGTCATCCGCTTCTATGATGGTGGTGCCTTGCGGACGGATGGAGCGGCCCTGGCGGAAGATGGCCGCTACCCGGGTCTCTATGTTGGGCATGTGATCCCGCAGAGTGGAGAGGGCATTGCCCACCAGGGGGCCACCGTAGTAGGCCTTGACCGCTACCAGACCCACCTTGCCACCGGCAAAGTCCACCACTTGCAAGGCGCCGGGATATTCGATCAGTCGGCGAACATAGTCGGTGACCAGCTGTTCCGGCGCTATCAGGTGATCCACCGGCACGGATTCCGGTAAAAACAGCCGGTCCCGCTCGGTCAGATAAGCCGGGGAGCGAATGCGCGCCACCTTGTTCGGGGTATTGAACAGGGAGTAGGCCACCTGGCAGGCGATCATGTTGGTTTCGTCGCTGTTGGTGACCGCCACCAGCATGTCCGCATCCTGTGCACCCGCCTCGCGCAGTACCCTGGGGTGGGCGCCGTGACCATTCACCACCCGCAGGTCGAACTTGTCCTGCAACTCCCGCAGACGGTCGCTGTCGGTATCGACTATGGTGATGTCGTTGTTCTCTCCGGCCAGGTTCTCGGCCAGGGTGCCACCGACCTGACCTGCGCCCAGAATGATGATCTTCATAGGGACCCCTCATGGGACGAGGATCGGTTGTTACCGCTGACAATATGGCAGGGATCAGTCATCAACATGGTGATCTTCATAGGGAAAACGTGCTCGATGTTGCGCAGTAATGGGGGCCGTCAACCAGCACCCCTCATGATCATGGTCACTGCTCTGCCTATCGCTTGATCAGCTTGGCGTAGTAGAAGCCATCCATCTCGGCTTCGCCTGGCAGGAACTGGCGGCCCGGACAATCTGGTGTGTCCTGCGCGTGCAGCGGCACCAGGGTGGCATCCGGCGTAGCGGCCAGGAAGGCGCGGATCTGTTCGCGGTTCTCTTCCGGCAGCACTGAGCAGGTAGCGTAGAGCAGAGTACCGCCGCTTTTCAGTTTCGACCAGAGGGCGATCAGAATACGGCGCTGCAACTCGGCCAGCTCGCGGATGTCCTGATCCCGGCGCAACCACTTGATGTCGGGGTGACGACGGATGACACCGGTGGCGGAGCAGGGGGCGTCCAGCAGGATGCGATCGAACTGGCCTTGTGGCCACCACAGCTCAGGGGTGCTGGCATCACCATGGATCACCCGGGCCTGGAGGCCGATACGATCCAGGTTCTCCTGCACCCGCTTGAGGCGGTTCTCGTCGGCATCCACGGCCACTACACCAGCCAGTGCGGGTTGACGCTCAAGCAGGTGGGCCGTCTTGCCACCGGGAGCGGCACAGGCATCCAGCACCCACTCGCCCGGCTGCGGGTCTAGCAGTCGGGCGGCCTGTTGGGCAGCACCGTCTTGCACCGAGCAGTCACCTGTCTCGAAACCGGGCAGCTTGGTCACGTCGCAGGGGCGTTCCAGTAGAATGCAATCTTCGCCTTCCTGACCGGCAACCGCATTGATGCCAACTTCGGCCATGCGAGCCAGCATCTGATCGCGGCCCTGGCGCTGGCTATTGTTGCGGATCCACATGGGGGGGCGCTGATTGTTGGCCTCCATGATGAATTCCCAATCTTCGGGATAGGCCTGACGCAAGCGCTTGGTGAGCCACTCAGGGTGACCGAGGCGAATGCTGGGGACGCGGTCGATGCGCAGCAATATGACTTCGGCACTGCGCTGGAAGTTGCGCAGCACCCCATTGATGAGGCCGCGCAAGGAGGTACCCTTGAGCAGCTTGACGGCGTTGACTGTCTCGGCCACAGCGGCATGAGCCGGAATGCGGGTGTAGATGAGCTGATAGAGACCGACCAGGATCAGATAATGGAAGATGCGGCTCTTGTTCTTGAGCGGCTTGTCCATCATCTCGCCCACCGCAGCGTCGAGGCGGGGCAGCCAGCGCAGGGTGCCATAGCAGAGTTCTTGCAGGAGGGCGCGATCGCGGGGCGCAACCTTCTCCTGGGCAGCAGGCAGAACAGCGGAGAGGGATTGGCCCTGATCCAGCACCTGTTGAATAACGAGAGCGGCCTGTGCACGTGTTTTCATAGTGTTACCTTAGATGCGCAAGTCGGGGCCTGGGCCCCGCTTGTTTCAATTCAATTGCGTGCCGGGTTCAAACCAGTCGCGGCGAGAGTTGAGCAGATCCGAAACGGACATGGCCTTCTTGCCGGGTGGTTGCAGGGTCAGCAGGCGCAGGACACCCAGGCCGGTAGCGATGTCGATCCCCTGCTTGTCGGCCTTGAGCAGGGTGCCGGTAGGTTGGCCATGGTCGCTGTTGATAACCTCGGCCTGCCACACCTTGATAGTCTGTCCCGCCACCTCAAACCAGCTGATGGGCCAGGGATTGAAGGCACGGATGCAGCGCTCTATGGCGACGGCTTCCATCGACCAGTCGATGCGGGCCTCCTCTTTGGAGAGCTTCTCGGCATAGTTGGCCAGCGCATCGTCTTGCGCCTCGGCTGCGGTTTCACCGGCGGCCATGGCATTGAGAGTCTCGACCAGTGCTTGTGGGCCCAGCTCGGCCAGCTTGTCATACAGGCTGGTGGAGGTTTCGTCGGCGGCGATGGGACAGGTCACTTTTCTGATCATGGCGCCAGTATCCAGCCCGACATCCATCTGCATGATGGTCACGCCGGTTTCGGTATCACCCGCCCAGATGGATCGCTGGATCGGGGCTGCACCGCGCCAGCGCGGCAGCAGAGATCCATGCACGTTGATACAGCCCAGACGCGGGGTATCGAGTACCACCTTGGGCAGGATCAAGCCGTAGGCCACTACCACCATCAAGTCGGCGCCCAGAGACGCCAGCTCGGCTTGCGCCTCTTCTTTGCGCAGGGACGCTGGTTGGTAAACCGGCAGATTGTGGGTCAGAGCCAGCTCTTTGACCGGGCTGGCGGTGAGCTTCTGACCACGGCCAGCAGGCTTGTCCGGCTGGGTATAAACGGCAACAACCTCGTGGTCGGAAGACAACAACGCCGCCAGGTGACGGGCGGCGAAGTCGGGAGTACCGGCAAAAATCAGTTTCAGCTTATTCAATGGGGCAGATCCTCAGAGGGCTTTGCGATCTTCACGGGCCATCTTTTCCAGCTTCTGGCGAATGCGCTGGCGCTTGAGCGGGGACAAGTAATCCACAAACAGCTTGCCGATCAGATGATCCATCTCATGCTGTATGCAGATAGCGAGCAGATCGTCCGCTTCCAGCTCGAACGGCTTGCCGTTGCGATCCAGTGCACGTACCTTGACCCACTCGGCGCGTGGCACCAGCGCTCTGTGGTCGGGCACCGAGAGGCAGCCCTCTTCGATGCCTGTGCTGCCCGCTTGCTCGAGGATCTCGGGGTTGATCAATACCAGAGGATCTTCACGGTTCTCGGAGACATCGATCACTATGATGCGCTGATGAATGTCGACCTGAGTGGCGGCCAGGCCTATGCCTTCCTCCGCGTACATGGTTTCGAACATATCATCTACAATGTGTTGTAACTCGGGTGTAAAGGTCTCGACAGGGGCTGCAACTGTGCGCAGACGTTCATCGGGAAAACGCAATACATCTAGAATGGCCATAGTTTTTTCTTTAGTTTCGTATAAATGCAGTCAATATTGGCGTAATTCTAGTCATTTACGCCGACAAAAAACAGCAACACTTTGCGCGCAGAAGTAACAGGGAGTGTTATGTATCTGAAGCAAACCATCCTCGCTTGCCTGCTGGCCACTCTGAGCCAGGCTGCCATGGCCTACCAGTTGACACTGAAAGCGGGTTATCCCGAGCGCTATGTCGTGCAAAAGGGTGACACCCTCTGGGATATTTCAGGCCGATATCTGGCACAACCCTGGCTCTGGCCCCGTCTCTGGAACATCAATCCCCAGATTGCCAACCCGCACTGGATCTATCCCGGTGACGTGCTGCATCTGAGCTGGGTCAATGGCGAGCCTCGCCTCGGCAAAGCGATGCAGGGGGGCAAGCCAGTTGTTCACCTCTCTCCCAAGAGCCGTTACGAGAACAAGGCCAATCCGATCCCGACGTTGCCGCTTAGCGAGATAGGTCCCTTCCTGCGTACCGACCATATCCTGGCCGACAGCCAGCAGGCGAAACAGCTGCCTTATGTGCTCGGCAACGATGAGGCGCATATCGGCATGCTGGAGGGCGACACACTGTATGTACAGGGATCGCTGACCCTGGGTCAGGACTACGGCATCTACCACCCGGGGAGCTTATACAAGGACAAGGAGACAGGTGAGTTGCTGGGGCAGGAAGCTGTATTTGTCGGTACGGCCAGAGCCGAGGAGCGGCTGGCGGATGATCGTACCCGAGTCACGCTCAGCCACAGCCAGCGGGAGGTATACCAGGGAGACAAGCTGATGCCCTTCCCGCCGCAAGAGAGTCTCTTCGCCGTATTCACTCCTAAAGCCGCGCCCGTTATTTCGCCGGGTTACATCATAGATCTGCCGAGCAAGGCTCGTGGTGGCGGCAAGTTTGACGTTGTGCTCATCAATAAGGGGCTGCGCGATCAGGTTTCCCCCGGCGATGTACTGGAGGTGCGGCGACCTGGCGCCCAGCTGGTGAGCAAGAACGGCAAGGTATCTTACAAAGAGTACTCTTCCGTCTATGACAAGGCGTTCTATTCTGCCGGCAAGCCCTCCCTGCCGTCGGAGGCGGTGGCGCGCGTCATGCTGTTCAAGGTGTACGACAAGCTGAGCTACGGCCTCATCATGCAGAGCCAGGGCATGGTCAGCTCCGGCTATCAGGTCAGTAACTTCTAACGTGCCATTTCCATCCGGGCGGCTTTCACTGTGGCTGACGCTGGATGCCGTTACTGGCATAGGCCCGGTCACTGCCTCACGCCTGCTTGCCCGCTTCGATGGTGACATAAAAGCCCTGTTTGAGTGCGATGATGGCGGTTTGCGGGCGCTGGGTCTGCACTCGTCCCAGATACAGCAGCTCAGATGGCCGCTGCCGGTGGTAGAGCTGGGGCTGAACTGGGCTGCCATGCCCGGCAATCACCTGATTTGTCCCGATGATCCCGCCTATCCCGACCTGTTGAAAGAGATCCCTGCTGCCCCCTTGCTGCTCTATTGTCGCGGAAATGTCGCAGCCTTGTCGTTGCCGCAATTGGCTATGGTAGGGACGCGTCATCCCACTTATGCCGGCAAGGACAATGCCGCGCGTTTGTGTCGCGAGCTGGTAGGGTGTGGACTGGCGATTACCTCGGGGCTGGCGCTCGGCATAGATGGTGTCTGCCATCAGCAGGCGCTGGCGGCGGGCGGTATCACGCTTGCGGTGTTGGGCTCCGGCCTGGATTGTCTCTATCCCAAGCGTCATCAGGGGCTGGCTGGCCAGATCCTGGAGAGCGGCGGCTTGCTCATCTCAGAGTTGGCGCCGGACAAGGGGCCGCTGGCCGAACATTTTCCCCGTCGCAACCGCATCATCAGTGGCCTGTCGCTGGGTACCCTGGTGGTGGAGGCTGCCGAGCAGAGTGGGTCACTCATCACGGCGCGTTACGCACTGGAACAGGGGCGCGAAGTGTTTGCCGTGCCGGGAGCGCCACAAAATGGGCAGGCGCTGGGTTGCAATAAATTAATCCAGCAGGGGGCCAAACTTGTGTTGAGTGCGGCCGATATAGTGGAAGAGCTTCCCGGATTGGTCAGTCTGGTGCGCAAAGAGGCTGGATTGCTTGAGCAAGAGCATAATAGCGAATTGCCTTATGCCGATTTGTTGGATAACGTAGATTATGAGACCACGAGCGTGGATACCGTCGCCGAACGGTCCCAGCTTCCTGTCGAAGTGGTATTGGGCAGGTTGGTAGAGCTGGAACTGGCAGGCGCAGTGATAGCGGTAGCCGGTGGATACGTCAGAGCGAGGAGGGCGAATCATGTTTGATGTACTGATGTACCTTTTCGAGACCTACATCCACAGCGATGCAGATGTGATGGTCGAACAAAATGAACTCACCGACGAACTGAGCCGGGCTGGTTTCGACAAGGACGAGATCGAGAAGGCGCTCAACTGGCTGGAAAGGCTGGCCAATCTGCATGATAGCGAGCGGGAGGTGTATGTCGCCGCCAGCGCGCAAGGCTCGATGCGTATCTATGCCCCGCAGGAGCTGGCCCGCCTTGGTACCGAGTGCCGCGGTTTCCTGCTCTTTCTGGAACAAGCCCAGGTGCTGAATGCCGAAACCCGCGAAATCTGTATCGAGCGACTGCTCGAGCTGGATAAACCGGATATCGAGCTGGATGACCTGAAGTGGGTTGTCATGATGGTGCTGTTCAATGTGCCGGGCAGTGAAAATGCCTACCAGCAGATGGAAGAGCTGGTGTTTGATGAGTCCGATGGCGTCATTCACTGACAGTCTGGTGTCGCGCTGGTAGAATTCAGGCCATCTGGATTTCAAGGCGCGGCACATGTCCAAAATCGATCATCATCTCTTTTCTGCTCACGAGCATGGGTTCGAGCGAGAGCCGTGCCCGCAGTGTGGTGCCGAGCTGGTGATCCGCCAGGGCAAGCATGGCCCTTTTCTTGGCTGCTCCGCCTACCCCTCCTGTGATTACATCCGTTCTCTGACACCGTCCGGTCGTGATATCGAGAAAGTGCTTGAGGGGTCAGCTTGCCCGGATTGTGGCCAGCCGCTGGCAATCAAGAAGGGTCGTTACGGCTTGTTTGTAGGGTGTACCCAGTATCCGGCCTGTCAGCATATCGAGTCCCTGCAGGAGAGCGATGATACCCAGATCCTCTGCCCCGAGTGTGGCAAGGGTCATCTGGTGAGCCGTACCTCCCGTTACGGCAAGCAGTTTTACTCCTGTGATGTGTATCCCCATTGTAAATATGTGGTGAATGACAAGCCGATCCCCATGCCTTGTCCCGAATGTGGCTGGGGCATCATGGTGGAGAAGAAAGTGAGGGGAAATCTGAAGTGGATCTGTCCGCAAAAGAAATGCGGCCATCAAAGTGAGCAGGTATAATCCCGCCGCCGTAACCAAATTGAAACGTTTTCGGCGCACTTCAACCCCCCACTTGGAGTAAGGAAATTCCCACCATGAATAAACCTTTTGTTGCCGTATTGATGGGCTCTGACTCTGATTTTCCCGTGATGCAATCCACCCTTGAGATCCTCAAGTCGTTTGATATCGCAGTGGAAGTGAAAGTAACCTCTGCGCACCGTACTCCGGCTGCGACCCATCAGTATGTGACCGATGCCGAGTCCCGTGGTTGCAAGGTCTTTATCTGTGCTGCCGGTCTGGCGGCTCACCTGGCGGGTGCCGTTGCCGGCATCACCACCCGTCCCGTGATCGGGGTGCCTATCGACGGTGGTCCGCTCAAGGGGCTGGATGCACTGCTCTCCACCGTGCAGATGCCGGGTGGCGTGCCGGTGGCAACCGTGGCGATCGGCAAGGCCGGTGCCAAGAACGCAGGTTACCTGGCAGCCCAGATGCTGGCGGTGGCTGATGATGAACTGGCAGCCAAAGTTCGGGCCGAACGCCAGAAGAATGCCGAAGAGGTGATGGCCAAGGATGCCGCCCTGCAGGCCCAACTCAAGTAAGTGATGAGGTGACAGCCCGCTGTATATGGTGCGGTTGTCGCCTTGCAGGCTTAACTCAACCAAGTAATGAGGTGGCAGCCAGGCTGCCGCATTTTTCCTATGTCTACTGAATTTGAACAAGCGGTTGCCGCCCTTCACGGCGAAGGGGTGATCGCGTATGCAACCGAGGCCGTGTTTGGTCTGGGTTGTGATCCTGACTCCGAGCTGGCGGTGCAGCGCCTGCTGGTCATCAAGCAGCGTCCGGTGGAGAAGGGCCTGATCCTGATTGCCGCCGATCTGGCGCAGTTGCAGGATTATATCGATCTGAGCCAGCTTAGCGGTGAGCAGCTTGCGCGAGTGCAGGCCAGCTGGCCAGGTCCCTTCACCTGGATCATGCCTGCTCGCGCCACGACACCCACCTGGCTAACCGGCCAGTTTGATACGCTGGCTGTGCGAGTCACTGCACACCCACAGGTGCAGGCATTGTGCCGCGCTTTTGGCAAGCCGCTGGTTTCCACCAGTGCCAATCTGACCGGTGAAGAGCCCGCCCGTCGGGTGGCCGATATCGGTGAGCGGCTGGCAAGCAAGTTAGCCTATATCCTGCCCGGTGAAGTGGGTGGTCAAGCTAACCCATCCGAGATCAAGGACGCCCGTACCGGCGCCGTCATTCGTCCCTCCTGAGCGGACAGACTCTTTTTTGCAGTAATGCCGATGGGCGTGGAGCTCATGGCGTGACATCACAATAAAATGGACAGGGCGTTCAAGATCCTGCCTGACTGGAGACAAGATGAGCAAACCGGATGTGGCCCAGGTCAAGGCCTTCCTGTTGCAGTTGCAGGACGAGATCTGCCGAAGCCTGGAGCAGGCCGACGGCGTTGGGCGCTTTGTTGAGGATGCCTGGGCCCGTGAGGGCGGTGGCGGTGGTCGAACCCGCGTAATGCGCCATGGCGACATGATTGAGCAGGGTGGGGTCAACTTTTCCCATGTCTATGGTGATGCCATGCCAGCCTCGGCGACGGCTCATAGGCCCGAGCTGGCCGGTCGCAAGTTTGAGGCCATGGGGGTGTCGCTGGTGATCCATCCTCACAATCCCTATGTGCCGACCAGCCATGCCAATGTCCGTTTTTTCATCGCCGAGAAAGAGGGCGAGGAGCCCATCTGGTGGTTCGGTGGTGGTTTCGATTTGACGCCGTTTTATCCCTTTGCCGAGGATGTGCAGCACTGGCATCGAGTGTCACGCGATCTCTGCCAACCCTTTGGCGAAGATATTTACCCCGAGTTCAAATCCTGGTGCGATCGCTACTTCTTCCTCAAGCATCGCAACGAGACGCGGGGGGTGGGTGGCCTCTTCTTCGACGACCTGAATCGTTGGCCCTTTGCTGACTGCTTCGCCTTTATGCAGGCGGTAGGCCGGGGTTATCTCGATGCCTATCTGCCGATCATCGAGCGACGCAAGGCGCAGCCCTATGGCGAGCGGGAGCGGGAGTTCCAGCTCTATCGCCGCGGTCGTTATGTCGAGTTCAATCTGGTGTACGACCGGGGCACCCTGTTCGGGTTGCAGACCGGTGGACGTACCGAGTCGATTCTGATGTCGATGCCGCCACTGGCACGTTGGGAGTATGACTGGCAGCCGGAAGCGGGCAGCCCGGAGGCCTTGCTCTACACAGACTACCTCACGCCGCGAGAGTGGTTGTAACCCGAGGGGCCATGACGGCCCCTTTTTATTGGCTATGTCCCAATTACGTGTTGCATGGGGTGCCCCAGCGCCTCATGCAAACACGCTTTGATATTCACACCCCTTCC
>NZ_JAPDBE010000042.1:0-43257 GCF_027705025.1 Aeromonas sp. D3
TTAGCGACTAATCAGATCGCACAAACTGGACTGAGTTCCCTTCCTCCGGTGATCTACTATTCGGAACAGCTATTTAGAACAGACGAAATTTAGAAATTATATTTTATACCCATGCGATATCGGACTTGAAAATCATTGTCATACTTTACAGCACCACTCTCATAGCCACCTTTGGCATCATTGCGATAAGGTACATATCCTAATTCAACGTAAGGTACCCACTCTTTATTGACTGGCACCTGTACCACCAGATTATGCAAATAGGTATTATCCTTGCCGCGCAGGCTTGGGTAATTGGTATCCTTATATTCAAAATCATATTCAACCTTGCCCCATCCAAACTGGTAACCGAGCTGGAAGTTACCCTGATTGAAGTGGCGATCACCTGTGCTCACAGAGGTGTAGTTCTGTAAGCCATAACGGTATCTGACCGCACCGTACAACTTGTCGGTAAGCTGGTAAGTCCCTTTCAGTTGTGCTTTGTAAGTGGTTGAAGAAGATGATGAATCAAGCACGAAGGCGGGCGATAGCGTGAGTTTTTGGCCAACCTTGTACTGGTAATTGAGTTCAAACTCATGGCCTTTGGCATAGTTGTTTTCAAATAGATTGCTCTCGCCCGTGCTGGCCTTTGAACCCCATTTTGCTTCCACGGCAAAACCCAGTTGATTATCAAATCGGTGGGAGACCCGGGCCCGATCGGCATGCTGCTCTGTATCGTCAAGGTACTCATGACGATAATCCAGCGTGGTCGCACCAAGTGAACCGGCGCCGAGTAAAGAGATCAGGGTAAACAGGGTGGAGGTGCTAGTCAGTTTCATGGTCATCTCGCTGATTATTGTTGGTTACAACATAATAATACCGAGTTGAAAATATAATTTTTAGATCTGGAACACAAAATCAAAACAGCGTTTCTTTTTTTGTTTTCTTAACTCATTAAAAAGCCATCCGTGATGGATGGCTTGTCATGCTTCAGGATTTCAAGAAATCTTGCCGTTGCGGAGTGAATATATCCAGCAATACCCCCTTTTCGCGACAAACACAGCCATGAATAATATTAGGTTGCTTATACAAGGTGTCACCGGCACGCACCTGACGGGTCACTTCCCCTATGGTGAAGTCAAATACCCCGGACAACACATAAGTCAATTGCTCATGGGGGTGGTTGTGCAAGGGCCCCACGGCTCCGTGCTCAAAATGTACTTCCACCGACATCAGGCCACCGGCATGTGCCAGGATCTTGCGTTTTACTCCGTTCCCCAGATCATCCAGGTCACACTCTTCATTGATGACAAACATGGTATTCCATCCTGCTTTTCCGTTTACAAGGCAGCCACGGCGGCTTTCACCAGCTCGCCTATCTTGTCCCACTGGCGACGATCGATGAGATCGGTCGGCACCATCCAGGTACCACCACAAGCAAATACTGACTCAAGGGAGAGGTAAACCTGTACGTTGTCCGGGCTGATGCCACCGGTGGGCATGAAGCGTACCGGATAGACGGCGCTCATGGCCTTGAGCATGGCCAGGCCACCGGATGCCTCTGCTGGAAAGAACTTGAGATGGCGCAGCCCCAGCTCCATCGCCTGTTCCACCAGACTCGGGCTGTTTACCCCCGGGATCATGGTTACCCCTCTGGCCTGACAATATTGAACGATACGCGGGTTCAAACCCGGGCTGACGATGAAATCAACCCCGGCAGCAATAGCCTGATCCACTTGATCCGTGGTCAGCACAGTTCCCGCTGCAATCACCATATCAGGGTAAGCTTCACGCAGATGGGCGATGGCCTGGGCTGCCGCCGGGGTACGAAAGGTGATCTCGGCACTGGGCATACCGTTTTCAATCAGCACCTTGCCCAGGGCCACGGCGTCATCGGCCTCCTTGATGGCGATGACTGGGATGATTTTCAGGGTCGAGAGTTTTTCAAGCAATATTGACATGGTGAACCTCACTGGATAGGGCAGAAGACAAAGGTGCGACCGGCATGACGGCCGCCGGAATGATGGCGCCGGGGTACTGGATCACAGTCCCGGCCAGCTGGTGAGCATAATGAGCCGCCGCCACGGCACTCTGACCTGCCAGACGCATGGCGAGGTAACCGGCGCTGAAGGAGTCACCTGCCGCTGTGGTATCGCGCACAGCGTCTTTGGCAAGGGGCATGGCAGCCACACTGTATTGCTGATCACCCTGCAGGATCAGGCATGGCTCGGCTCCCCGCTTGATGACTACCTCCCCCACTCCTGCCTGACGGGTCCGTGCCAACACGGTTTCTGGCGAGGCGAGGCCCCACAGTGCATCTTCATCATCTTGTGTCAGGAAAGCGATATCAGTCAGTGCCAGCATGGTGCCATAGGCTGCTTGTGCCGCATGTTGGCTCTGCCACAGGCGAGGGCGATAGTTGTTGTCAAACAGGATTCTGGTTCCCCCGGCGCGACATTCGGCCAACAAGGCGAACAGCTTGTGGCGGTCGGCTTCGTCCAGTATGGCCAGTGAGATGCCGCTCAGATAAAGGTAATCAAACTGAGGCAGTTGCTGGCATACCTGCAAGGCCGCATCGCCTTGTAACCAGTAACGGGCCGCGGCATCGCTACGCCAGTAGTGAAAGGTGCGCTCACCGCTCCTGTCAGTTTCGATGAGATAGAGCCCGGGCAACTTGTCTGCCCTGCGCTGCACCAGATCTGTGTGTATCCCCTCTTTTTGCCACTGGGTCAGCATGTCACGGCTCATGCTGTCAGTCCCCAGGGCTGTTACGTAGTGCACGGTCAACGCCGGATTGACGCGACTCAAATAGACAGCCGTATTGAGGGTATCCCCTCCAAAACCACGCGTCATGCCTGTGCTGCGCTGCGCCAGCTCAACCATGCATTCGCCAATCACGGCAATTTTGACAGCCATAGGCTCCCCCTTCTGGTAGTGCTTCCATCTTATGACTGAAAACAACCAAGTCAAAACAATTGAAATTGCATTTCAATTTTTTGTGACAATGCGCAAATCTTCGCTGACATCTGTTGTAAAGGATCGAAAGGGGCTGCCACAACAGCACGCTTTTATGCAAACAGAAAAATGAACCGCCTTTTCAAAACACGATCCAGCTCCCAATTGGCAGCATGGCTACCTTCACCGTGAGGATTTTGGGAATTACGTCACTATTTTTTTGGAACGGCGTTTCTAAAATGAACCATCGAATTGTTTAAGGTTTTTTTGAAACGTTTTTTTGAAAAATGCGCCTGTCAGCAACTCATCTTTTTTCTGATGAGGATAGGATTACCCTGGACTGCCATGAGTGAGTGAACTTATGAACATAGATATGTTGGTGGTGGGAGGCTATTTCATACTGATGATCCTCATCAGTGTTGCCTTCAAAAAGATGGCGAGCAAATCAAGCAGTGACTACTTCCGTGGTGGTGGCCGCATGCTCTGGTGGATGGTGGGGGCGACCGCCTTCATGACCCAGTTTTCCGCCTGGACCTTTACCGGTGCGGCGGGCAAGGCTTTTACCGATGGTTTTGCCGTTACCTTTGTGTTTCTTGGCAATATCGCGGCTTATATCCTCTCTTACTGGTGGTTCAGCCATCGTTTTCGCCAGATGCGGGTGGATACCCCGACCGAGGCTATCGAACAACGCTTTGGCAAGACCAACGAGCAGTTTTTTACCTGGGCCATCATCCCCCTGAGCATCCTCAGTGGCGGTGTCTGGTTGAACGGCCTAGCCATCTTTGTCGGTGCCGTGTTTGGTTATGACATGACAACCACCATCTGGGTGACCGGTCTCTCAGTACTGCTTATCTCCATGCTGAGCGGTGCCTGGGGGGTGGTCGCCAGTGATTTCGTGCAGACTCTGGTGGTCGCCGTCATCTCGGTCGCCTGCGCTGCGGTTGCCCTGTTTGCCGTTGGCGGACCGGACGAGATCATCACCAAGTTCCCGACCGACTTCATCATGGGGCCGGATATGAACTATGGGGTGCTGCTGGTGGGCTCTTTCCTCTTCTTCATCGTCAAGCAGATGCAGAGCATCAACAACATCCAGGACTCCTATCGCTTCCTCAACGCCAAGGATTCCAACAATGCCCGCAAAGCCGCACTGCTGGCCATGGGCTTGATGATCTGCGGCACACTGATCTGGTTTATCCCGCCCTGGGCCATGGCCATCATGGTGCCGGATGCCGCCGCTGCTCACGCCGAGCTGGGCAACAAGGCAAGTGATGCTGTCTATCTGGTGTTTGCCGAGAAGTACATGCCTCTGGGCACCATAGGTCTGCTGGTAGCCGGTCTGTTTGCCGCAACGATGTCTTCCATGGATTCAGCACTGTGCCGCAACGCCGGGATCTTCGTGCGCAGCTTCTGGGCACCGATCATTTGCCGCAACAAGCCCATGAGCGAGACCAACATGCTACGTCTTAGCCAGGGCGTTACACTGATCAACGGCATTCTGGTAATCCTCATCGCCCAACTGTTTGCACAGCTCAAGGGACTGAGCCTGTTTGACCTGACCATGCGCGTCGCCACCCTGCTGCAATCCCCCATGCTGGTGCCGCTCTTCTTTGGTATGTTCATTCGCAGAACCCCGAAATGGGCAGCCTGGGGCACTGTCTGCTTCGGCATGTTTGTCTCCTGGCTGGTAATGAATGTGTTCACCGCCCAGTGGGGCGCCAGCCTGTTCGGCGTGACTCTGACCGCTCGCGAGCTGTCCGAGTTGACCACCACCATCACGGTAGCTGCTCATCTGATCCTGACCGGTGGTTTCTTCTGGGCTACCAGCCTTTTCTATAAAGAAGAGTCCTTCACGGCAAAAGAGCGTCAGCGCACCGCCGACTTCTTCGTGGCGCTGGAAACTCCGGTAGTTGCCGATGATGAGCAGGATGAGTTTGACCGCCTGCAACGCAGCAAGCTGGGCCATATCACCTTGATGATGGGCGCCGGTCTGATGCTGATGGTACTGGTACCCAACCCGCTCTGGGGTCGTCTGCTGTTCGCCGCCTGTGCGGGCGCAATCCTGCTGGTCGGTTACCTGCTCAAACGAAGTGCAGGGGCCTTGCCGCAGGCTAAACTCATACTCAAACCGAGCATGGCAAGCCGCTCGGCCTCATGATCCATCCCTCAAACCGTTATCCGTGGCGCCTTTCCAAAGGCGCCCTTTTCCGTTTTCACCACCAGCCCACCCTTCCTCTCTATTTACTGCAAGCAGGCCTACTGCCATGGAGCTCATCGATTTTGCCATCGTCATCGGCTACTTCATCTTTATCGTACTGGCGGCATTCGGGTTTCGCCGGTTCGCCCTCGACAGCCACCACTTTATCAACGGAGGCAATGCCATGCCCTGGTGGATGGCCGGGGCCACCGCCTTCATGACCCAGTTTTCAGCCTGGACCTTCACCGGGGCAGCAGGCAAGGCATTCACTGACGGTGTCGCCATCCTCGCCCTCTTTTGGGGCAATGCCCTGGGCTTTTTCATTGCCGCCCGCTTCTTCGCTGCCCGCTACCGCAAGTTGAGGGTAGAGACCCCAATGGATGTCATTGCCCAGCGCTTTGGCCACCCTACCGAACGCCTTTTTACCTGGCTGCAGTTTCCACTCTCCACCTTGACGGCCGCCATCTGGCTCAACGGGCTGGCCTATATCATCTCGGCCATCAGCGGCATTGACATTGTTCCTACCCTGCTGGTCACAGGTCTGTTCATTACCCTTATCTCCGCCAGCGGCGGCGCCTGGGCCGTCAATGCCACCAATGTGATCCAGCTGGTGCTTATCCTGGCCATTACCCTGATCACTGGTGCCTATGCCCTCTGGCTCGCAGACGGGCCTGGCCCTCTCATCACGCACTTTCCTGGCAATTTCTGGCTCGGGAGCGAGATGCCGCACAGTTCTTTACTGCTGGGATGGGTTGCCATGGTGCTGCTGCAACAGACGGTTTCGACCAACAATGCCAACAGCTGCTACCGCTTTCTGGTCACTCGCAACGAACCGGATGCCCGCAAGGCGGCACGGCTGGCCGGCGTGCTATTCATCGTAGGGCCAGTGATGTGGTTCATTCCCCCCTGGTTCAGCGCAGGCCAGGGGGTGGATCTAGGCAGCAGCTATCCTCAGCTGGGAGAGCAAGCGATCAATGGCGCCTACCTGCACTTCGTCACCCATATGATGCCAGCCGGTACTCATGGGCGAGATGGTGGCCGCCATGCTGGCGGCCACCATCTCGCCCATGAGTACCGGCCTCAATCGCAATGCCGGTATCTTTATCCGCAACATCTACCAGGCCCCCCATCACAGTGAAGCCAGACTACTCAAGGCGGGACGCTGGATAACCCTGCTCAACGGCTTGCTCGCTACCTTGTTGGCCTGGGCCATCGCGAAGCAAGACAAGCTCGGTTTCTTTGAACTGGTCATGGCGGTCAGCTCCTTGGTCCAGATGCCGCTGACCATTCCAGCCCTGCTGGCGGTAATAGTACGCCGTACCCCCGACTGGGCTGGGTGGAGTACCGTATTGGTGGGGACCCTGGTCTCGGCCAGTCTCTATCTTGGCTTTCATCCCACCCAGCTTCCCGCCTGGCTGGGTGGCTCGACACTCACCCCCAGAGAGGCTGCGGATCTGACGTTTGCCGTGACAGTGCTGGCACATCTTGTGGTGACCTGCGGCTTCTTCTTGCTCACTCGCCTCTGGTATCAACCCAAAGGGTATGCCCCTCAGCGGGCTCGTCAAGTGGCCGATTTTTTGCCAACCTGAAGCGGCCTTTGCAGCCGTCAGAGATAACCCTCGGCAATCCACGCCAGACCCTGCTGCTCGGCCGCCTCTTGCTGTTGCTCTCCTTCCTGCTATCCCCCTTGGTCTGGCTCGCCACAGACTACCTCCATGGTCTGATCGTACTGGCGGTGCTGCTGGCGGGCATGGGCCTTTATCTCAGTGCCCGCCGGGAAATACGACTAATCCGCACGTCAGCACCCCATAAAGAAAAGCGGACGCCTGACTAATGCATAAATTAACCAACCAACATCACAAAACATAAAACGATGTTTTATTTTAATTTGATCCTGTTTTTCTGTTTTGATATTGTCACTGCAACGAAGGGGTTTTAACCCCTCTTCATGAATGCCGGCAACGGCCTGGAATCGAGGTTCAATATGCAAATTCGTCAGAGTATCCACAGCGACCACGCCAAACAACTGGACACCCAGGGGCTGCGCCGCGAGTTTCTGGTTGAGCAGGTGTTTGTTCCCAATGAACTGACCATGACTTACAGCCACATCGACCGGATCGTGTTCGGTGGCATCATGCCTGCCCAGGCTCCGCTGGCCTTCTCAGGCGATCTCGGCACCGCGTTTGGTGTGGGCTATTTCCTGGAGCGCCGCGAGCTGGGGCTGATCAATATCGGGGGGCCCGGAGTGGTTGTGGTCGATGGCACCACTTATGAGATAGGTCATGCCGAAGCGCTTTATGTGGGACAAGGGGCGCGTGAGCTCAGTTTTGCCAGCGTGACAGCAGCCCAGCCAGCCAAGTTCTATTACAACAGCGCTCCTGCTCACAGCCACTTCCCGACCCGCAAGGTCACTCAGGCCGAAGCCTCTCCGGTCACCCTGGGGGACTCGCTCTCCAGCAACCGCCGTACCATCTACAAGTATCTGGTACCTGACGTACTGCCAACCTGCCAACTGCTGATGGGGATGACCCAGCTGGAAGAGGGCAATCTGTGGAACACCATGCCCTGTCACACCCATGAACGCCGCATGGAGGTCTATTTCTACTTCAACATGAAAGAAGATGGTGCCGTGTTCCACATGATGGGCAAACCTGATGAGACCCGCCATCTGGTAGTTCACAACGAGCAGGCGGTGATCTCCCCGAGCTGGTCAATCCACTCAGGGGTCGGCACTCAGGCTTATACCTTTATCTGGGGCATGGTGGGAGAAAACCAGGTCTTTGCCGACATGGATCATGTCGCCGTCCAGGATCTGCGCTAATCAAGGGCGACCGGGCGCCATCGCCAGCGCCAGGTCGTGACAACGACTAACGCCACCTGTGGTGGCCAAGAGGAAACACCATGATTCTCAATACGTTTGATTTGACAGGCAAAGTGGCCATAGTGACAGGTTGTGACACTGGCCTCGGACAGGGCATGGCCCTGGGGCTGGCCCAGGCGGGCTGTGATATCGTCGGCATCAATATCGTCGAGCCAACCGATACCATCGCCAAGGTTACTGCGACAGGCCGTGCCTTCCTGAGCCTGAAGGCCGATGTCAGCAAGGTAGATCAACTGCCCGCCCTGGTTGATCAGGCCGTCTCCCGTTTCGGTCATGTCGACATCCTGGTCAACAATGCCGGGATCATTCGCCGTGAAGATGCCATCTCGTTCAGTGAAAAGGATTGGGATGACGTGATGAACATCAACATCAAGAGCGTCTTCTTCATGTCCCAGGCCGTTGCCAGACAGTTCCTGGCCCAGGGAAAGGGAGGCAAGATCATCAATATCGCCTCCATGCTCTCCTACCAGGGCGGGATCCGAGTCCCCTCCTACACGGCATCAAAGAGCGGTGTCATGGGGATCACCCGACTGCTGGCCAACGAATGGGCCAACCAGGGGATCAACGTCAATGCCATCGCTCCCGGCTATATGGCCACCAACAACACCACTGCCCTGCGGGCCGATGAAGATCGCAATGCCGCCATTCTGGAACGCATTCCCGCCGGTCGCTGGGGTATCCCGGATGACATGATGGGGCCGGCCGTGTTCCTGGCTTCGGCTGCATCCGATTACATCAATGGCTACACCATAGCGGTGGATGGCGGCTGGCTCGCCCGTTAACCCTCAGGGCGCCTCGTCAGGCGCCTTTTATTCTCTTGCGGTCACCCCATCATGCTGTTGCAGGATCACCCTTTTTTTGCCCAACTTATCGGTCTGCTGGCCTGCCTGATGGGAGCCAGCGCCTTTTTGCAACGTCAGGATAAGCAATTGCGCGCTCAGCTCACCCTCAACGGTCTGCTGATGGGAATGCACTTTCTGCTGCTCGGCTCCCCCGCCTCGGCCATCAACACCACCCTCAGTGCCGTGCGCACCCTGGTATCTGGCTACTACCGCGGCAAAGGGGTAATGATCTTCTTTCTGGTGACCAGCTGGCTACTGGTACTGCCCAAGCTGACTCACCCAATGCAACTGCTGCCGCTGCTGGGCACCACCCTCACTACCTATGCCCTGTTCCGACTCGAGAGTCTCTCCCTTCGCCTCTGCATGCTGGCCAGCAGCATCGGCTGGCTTGCTCATAACCTTTGGCTGGGATCCTGGGGTGGCATCATGCTGGAAAGCCTGGTGATAGTGCTCAACGGCCATACCAGCTTCCATCTCTATCGCCAGCGTCGTGCAGGCCTGGCCGAGACCTCATCCCCCTAGCTCTGACCATGTGTCACCCGCAGCCACAAAAAATCCGGCCCCTTACGTCAGGGGCCGGATGTTTAATTCATCTGGGCAGCATCACACACCAGGGAAAGGGTAATCGTGAAAGCCAAGCTCGGCGGAGATACGGGCTGCTGCCCCATGGAGCTGCGCCACAAGCGCCTGCTTGTTCTCCTCCTGGAAGCGCACCACCGGCAGAGAGAGTGACAGGCCGGCGATGATCCGCCCCATGCGGTTGTAAATGGGGACGGCAAAGCAGCGCAGGCCATGTTCCATCTCTTCGTTGTCCTCGGCATAACCCTGCTCGCGCACCAGAGCGAGCTCCATCAGCAGCGCATCCACATCGGCCAGGGTATGTTCGGTAAAACGTTCAAAGGTGACACTGGCCAGCATGGCGCGCACCTCACTCTCTTCAAGCCAAGCCATCATCACCTTGCCAAGCCCTGTGCTATAGAGCGGGCGACGGCGACCAATCCGGGAGTACATCCGCAGGTTATATTCGGAATCGATCTTGTGCAGATAGACAATGCTGTCTTCATCCAGCGCCCCCAGGTGCAGGGTCTCCTTGGTCAGCTTGCCGAGGCGGTGCATCTGGACATCTGCAATCGGGATCAGATCCTGGTGCTCCAGGGCTTTGGCGCCCAGTTCAAACAACTTGAGGCTGAGGGTGTACTTGTCCGTTTCCCCCTCCTGGGTCACGTAGCCCAGGGTTTTCATGGTCTGTAAAAAGCGGTAAACCGTACTCTTGGACATCATGATCCGCTGGGACAGCTCAGTCACCCCTATCTCTTTTTGCTCTCCCAATGCCTGCAAGATGCCAAACACCTTAAGGACGGATGACACCGAGTCTGGAGAGTTATCTATCACCGACATAGTCAAATTCCAAAAATATGAGTTAGTTGTTTCATTGTATTTGAAATGACTTGCATATCAAAGGAAGGGGTAAAATTCATAAACAAAAACAATGCTTTGATCACGCATACCCTGTGATATCCGTCACATTAATTGTGGTTGCTTCGCTCTCATTTCATTATGGTGATCAGTGTCAATAAAAATTAAAACGATGTTTCTATAATTTATCCATCATGGGCATACAGGCCCAGCTTTGGATGCTAACCAGCAAGAGGAACATATGGCCAAGGGTTCGATCGTTTCACTCACCTATCACCACTACCAGGATCCGGATACCGGTGCGGCTGTCTGCCGTCTCACCCCACCCGAGGTAACCTGTCACCGCAACTACTTCTACCAGAAATGTTTTACCAATGACGGTAGCCAGCTGCTGTTCGCCGGCGAGTTTGATGGTCACTGGAACTACTACTTGCTGGACCTGGCCAGTGGCCAGGCCCGCCAACTGACAGAGGGGGCCGGTGACAACACCTTTGGCGGCTTTCTTTCCCCCGATGACAGCACTCTCTATTACGTGAAAAATGGCAGGGATCTGCTGAGAGTCGATCTGGATACCCTAGTCGAAACACAGGTCTATCAGGTCCCGGAACAATGGGTCGGCTATGGTACCTGGGTGGCAAACAGTGACTGTACCAAGCTGGTGGGGATAGAAATTGCCAAGGCGGACTGGATCCCGCTCACCGACTGGAGCCTGTTCCACTCTTTCTACCACACCAAACCCCACTGCCGACTGCTGCGGGTCGATCTCGCCAGCGGAGAGACCAGGGTCATTCATGAGGAGCAAGGCTGGCTTGGACACCCCATCTATCGCCCCTTCGATGATCAGACTGTCGCCTTCTGCCATGAGGGGCCCCACGATCTGGTCGATGCCCGCATGTGGCTGGTCAATGAAGATGGTTCGGCCGTACGCAAGGTGAGATCCCATCTGGAAGGTGAGAGCTGCACTCACGAATTCTGGGTACCGGACGGCTCATACCTGATGTACGTCTCCTATCTCAAGGGACAACAGGATCGCATCATTCGTCGCTTCAACCCGGACAGTGGGGTGGATGAGCCCGTCATGGCTATGCCGGCCTGCTCACACCTGATGAGCAACCACGACGGCTCCTTGCTGGTGGGGGATGGATCCGGCACGCCTGTGGATGTGAAGGATACCCATGGTTACACCATCAACAATGACCCCTTCCTTTATGTTTTCGATGTACGCCAGGGGTATTACTATCAGCTGGCTGCCCATAACACCTCCTGGCGGGTGTTTCAGGGGGATCGTCAAGTGACCCATCCACACCCCTCTTTTACCCCGGACGATCGGCAGGTATTGTTTACCTCCGACTGTGATGGCAAACCGGCCCTCTACCTGGCTACCCTGCCAGCAGATCCTGTCTGACCACCCAGGGCAACCCCATAGCCCGGAGGCGCCCTCGGCACGGTGCCTCCCTCTCTTCATGCCAATAAGGCCGCCATCATGCCCCAGACATTGCTGCCCAATATCATCGACTTCATCGCCAGAATAGATCCCTTCGACAGGCTGCCCCCTCAGTTGCAGCACTGCGTCGCCCGTACCGTCAAGATAAGCTATCTGGGTCAGGGAGAAAGCCTGCCGTTCAACATCGAGGATCCGGAGCGCTACCTCTATATAGTGCGTACCGGATCGCTGGAGCAACGCATGCAAAATGGCGTACTCAGGGGCCGGCTGGGGCCAGACGATCTGTTCGGCTTCACGTTTTTGGAGAGCACACCGGGCAATCCTGCCGATTGTTACAATGTGACAGCGCTCGATAACACCCTGCTCTACCAGATCCCCCACAGCAAGCTGAAACAACTGTTGGCAGAGTATCCGCAATACGCCAATCTGTTCGCCTCCCAGGCCAGGGAGCGCCTGCAGTCGGCCCTCAATGTCGTCTGGTCTGACAACGACAAAGGGCTCTTCATGCGCAGGGTCAGCGAGGTAAACAGCGGCAAGATAGCCGTGGTCGATGCCGACATGAGTATTCAGCAAGTGGCCCAGGAGATGCGCATGGTCTGCCGCTCCTCCACCGCCGTCGTGATGGCGAAGGGAGAGATCATGGGCATCGTCACGGATCGGGACATGACAATGCGGGTGATCGCCGAAGGGCTGACCACCAGTCGCCCTATCCGGGAGATAATGACACCGGCCCCCATCACCATTCATCCGGACGAGCTGACCCTGAAAGCCGCCTACCTGATGATGCAGCACAATATTCGCGGCCTGCCCATTGTGCGAGAACAGCAGGTGCTGGGATTGCTGACCACTTCCCATCTGGTGCAAAACCACAGGGTTCAGGCGATATTTCTCATCGAGAAGATCAAGTATTGCGAAACCGTGGAGGCTCTGGCGCTCCTGACGGTTGAGCGTCAGGCCATCTTTGAAGCCTTGGTGGAAGGGGAAGTGGCAGGAGAGAGCATAGGCAACGTCATGACACTCATCATGGATGCCTATTGTCGACGGCTGCTACAGATGGGAGAAGCCAGACTGGGAGCGACCCCTTGCGACTATGCCTGGGTGGTAGCCGGTTCACAGGCCCGCAACGAAGTCCACATGCTTTCGGATCAGGACAGCGCCCTCATTCTGGCGGATGACGCCACCGACAACGACAGGATCTACTTCAATCACCTGGCGATGTATGTCTGCAACGGGCTCGATGCCTGTGGTTATCCGCTCTGCTCCGGCCATTTCATGGCTGCCGCCCATAAATGGTGCCAGCCTCTGAAGGTGTGGAAAGAGTACTACCGCAAGTGGATAGCCAATCCCGAATACGACAAGCTGCTCAATGCCAGCGTCTTCCTCGAACTGCGAGCCATCCACGGCAACATGGCGTTATGCGATGAACTGCAGCACCATCTGTTTTCCCTGGTGCAGGCACACCCTTCGTTCATTCGATCCTTGACCCGGGATGCCATTTCAACCCAACCGCCCCTTGGTATCTTCAAGAATCTGGTACTGGAGAAAAATGGCGACAACAGCAAGGTCCTCAATATCAAGCGCTATGCATTGACCCTGATCATCGATCTCGCCCGGATTTACGGACTCAGCGCCGGGTCTACCCATAACGGCACAGAGGCGCGTTTCCTCCACGCCCATGAGCAGCAACAGCTCTCGGAAGAGAGCTACAAGAATATCATCGGCGCTTATCGCTTCATCATGAAAGTGCGCTTTGTCCACCAACTCATGGCATTGAAGAAAGGCCTCAAACCCGACAATCACATAGACCCGGATCGCTTTGGCAGCTTCGAACGCAAGCACTTGAAAGATGCCTTTCGCATCATTGGCGAGCTGCAGGATTTTGCAAAATTTCGCTTTATCAAAGAGTGAGCACACCGATGGGCTGTCTTGACTACTTCTCTGCCCGCCAGCGTCTCGAGCGGGCAAGAGCCCGTTATCTGACACGGCCGACACTTCCTGCACTGATCAAGGCGCTGCTGCAAGCGCCTCTGACTGCACTGGAGTCATCCCTGGACGGGACCCGCCTGCTGGCGCTGGATTTCGAAACCACCGGACTGCAACCCCAGGATGATCAGATCTTGAGTATCGGCACGGTCGACATCACAGAGGGACGCATCGACTTGCAAACCGCAAGACAGACCTTGATTGACAGCCCCTGCCCGGTCAAAGCCGATACCGTCATCATCCACCATCTGGTCCCTCAACTGCTGGCCACCGGAAAAAGTCTGGATCAGGCCATGGATCAGCTGCTTCAACGCATGAGCGGCGCTATTTTGCTTGCCCATGGCAGCTCGGTGGAGCGCCGTTTCATCGATCACTACCTGCAACAGCGCCATGGCCTGCCCCCTTTGCCGCTACCTTGGCTGGACACGCTGGAAATCGAGCGCCGTCGGACCCGATACATCAGGGATATACCCGCTGATCTGCGCCTCTCTTCGGTCAGAAGCCGACATGGATTGCCCAGTTATCCCTGCCACGAGGCGCTGATAGATGCGGTAGCCACAGCAGAGCTGCTGCTGGTCCAATACAAGCTGCTGCGCCCTGCCTCACTCCATCAGCTAATGAGGTGACAGCGCAGGTACACCCCTTTGCCCAACCCACTATCGATGGAGCAAAGTTGGGACCAGGTTCCTATTGCCAAATAAAAGAAAAGGGCCTGTCTCAAGACAGGCCCTTTTCTTTTATTTGGCGGTGAGGGAGGGATTCGAACCCTCACTTTTGTATATCACAGCACAAATATAACCTTTACATTCAAGGACTTACGAAATTAACATCGTTCATAAAAGCAGCGCAATTGACTCAAGCTATTGCCATGAGATTTTAACATCTTTTATAAAGAGAAATTCTGAAATGTCAAGCACATGCACATGCTTTCTGACTATCTGAATCATGTTGACGTATCCTCTGAATGACAAGTCGATTCACGTCCCCGTGAACTCCTGCTTTGCAGTAATGCTCCACTCACCGGAATTTTGGGAACGGAGCAAGTAAATTTTCTGAGAGCTGTGACTTGTTAGCTCTGCTGCCACTCCTTAACAACTTCATCCCAATCAGTATTTCGCTCAACAGTATTCCCGTCTTCATCTATTCTTGTCCACACATCCCAGAAGTCAGGATCGTCTGAATGTGGCTGTTGCTCTTTCGCTAGGTTCTTCATTTTAACCAAAACAGGAAGCTCGGATGCCCAGCCCATTAGTATTGCATGTTGGGATGGTAGAGAAGGTAGCTCGCGAAGTAACCCTCGTAAATTATCAGGTACCATTTTATGTACTTGTTCTTGATCTCTGTCATTACTGATCCGGTGCAGCAGGAAAGTATTACATTGAGATAAAACTGTTGGTGATAGCTCTGATGGTCGTTGTGAAGAAATCACCATACCAAGGCCGAATTTTCTTCCTTCACGTGCTATTTTTTCAAATACTTGACAACAAACAGCAGCTACATCCTGATTTTCAGAGTCGTCTCGATAGCGTTTAATGAACATATGCGCCTCTTCAGCTACAAGTACAGTTGGTAGGGTTTTATTATTTAGCCGTCTATAACGTTGCAATGATTCAAAGATGATTCTTGAAATAACAGCAGTTACAAGGTGAGTGATTTCATTTGGTACTAGAGAAAGATCTATAATTGAAACACAACTATCGTCTTCACCTGCTCCATCCTTACCTATATAATTTTCTAACCACTCAGCTAAATCGACTCTATGCTCTGCATCATTGGTGATAGGCTTCATTCTTGTATCAGAGAGCATGGTACGTATTCGAGCAACTAAATACTCTACATACTGCTCACTACCATTTTCTTGTGCTAATGCCTCTAAATAGGCTACTAGGTTATTTCCTTCAAATGGCAATGGAATATCTTCACTCTTGGGCAGCAAATCATTTTCATTCCCACCAAACACCTGAAATGCTGATTCCGTTGCTTGGATTATGTTATCAATTTCAGGTACTGTAGCCTGTAACGTAGCGTATTGGACACTTCGGTCTTCTCTGTACTTACACATTACAGTTATGACTTGTGTTAATTTGCTATCACCCAATCGATCTCTATAAGCTTCAAAGCTCTCTATCCATTTGGCCATCGTTTCGTTAAAACCTTTTGCGGGCCCATATCCACCAAATGGTTTGCCTGAACTTTTATCGTGTTTTAACGTAACTAAGACATTACCTAGAAATCGTTTTATCTCAATATTTATATCTGTTTCAAGTTTAAAGTTTTCATTTCGCATCGCTCTCAAAGAGCGCTTTAGCAATGGGAGTTGTGCTTTCGGGCTTGCTTGTGTAAAAGACGCCCATTCAGCACTATTCCAAAACCACGAAGGTACTTTTAGTTGGTTTTCACCTTGCCCTGCTTCAACTTTAAATACTCTTCCCTTAAATTTTGTAGTCGGGCCTAAAGCTCGGGTATATTCACCATTTGGATCAAGCAGAATAAATCTGGCATTTGGTTTAGTTTCAAATTCCATTGCCGCTTCTAACGACCATTGAATCAGACCTGCCACAGAACAAGATTTGCCACTGCCTGTATTACCAAGTATAGCTATATGCCTCCCAAATAATCGATCAGGATCTACTGCAACGTTAGCATTATTTGCGAGTGGGCTTTGCCCTATGACAACTCTGCGATTACTGCCTGATTCAACAATAGATCTAAGCTGTAAATCTGTTGGTAGTAAAATAGCAGAACCAATTGAAGGAAATGATTCTGAACCTCGTTGAAACTTAAAATAATCAACACCTTTATTTGACACTCGCTTGAGCATGCCGACCGGATTTAAGCTAATTTTTTTCTGTGGAAAAGGTAGATTAACTAAACCAAAATCTTGGATATCTCTTTGTTTAGGATATGGCGAACGTTCAACGGCAAGCCATTCAATTTGCCCAACCAAATAGCCATTATCACAAGAGACCAAAACATAACTGTTTACTCTCGGGAAGTTTCTAGGTGTTCCAGCATTTAAGGCAACGGAATCTGGTGAATCAACATCAAGGACGGCTCTAATTTCATTAGGTGAAACAAAGTCTACAGTTCCTACCCGTAACTGCTCTCCTTGTTCGATAGGTAGTGAACTCATTCTTCACCGCCTGTTTTACTTTGTATAGCTGCTGGATATAAACCTCTAGACTTCAATAGCTCAGCCATACGAATTGACGAACGGTCTATAGCTGCTTTAGGAAGGTAGTAATCGACTAGTGTTTTTAAATCTCCGAAATGATCACCAAGTAATAAAGATATTTGAGCCTGACGCCCGCTATCTTTTATATAATTCATTATTCTTCCAAGTGGATCGCCATAGGCAATAATCACGATATGCGTTGAGGGTATTGTTAGCATATCCGTAATAACTCGGTTTATGTGTTCATCACCGAAACTGTAGCCATAGGTTACAAGGGTGCTATTTGGTCGGCATGTTGAAGATGCTAAGTCTCTAAACAACTCTACATAGGGATATTCTGATGTTTCACGATCTTTAACTGAATTTGGATAAATCATCAACTGTTGGTAGTTAGCAGCTCCAGAACATTCTACTTGTAAAAATGGCTCTACCGAAGCCGCTCCAAAAGGTAGTCCAAAACGCCTTATAGCACCCTCATTTGCATACCAATCTAATGAACCGTGAAGTTTAGTAAAACGAGCTACACCTTCTAAATATCTTGGCTCACCACGTATACCTGGTGGATTGTAATGATAATCAACCTCTAAGCGTGATGACCTGAAAATTGGAGCAATACTACCGACAAATCGATCGACTAATCTAAGGCCAGCTAATTCAGCACCTGTTTCAATTATTCGATCATAATTAGTCGTGAATATATGCAATCTATCACGCGTCGCTATTCGACTTGAAAAGCTCATCAAGAAATTTACTAAATAATTAAATGTTTCAGTTTTTTGTTCAGGCTTTGCATCACGGATTGATTTTTCACCGTTGCTAACTGATTCAGCGAATAATCTTAAACACCGAGAAAGCTCTTCTTTCAGCAGGCGTAACTCAGCCGGAAAATATCTATGTGGAGGGAGTGGTGGTGGCGGTGGAACTACAGGGGGTGGGTTTAAAACGACAAGAATTTCAAGCCCTTTGATTAGCTCATTAATAGAGCGAATTTGATCTTCAATATTTCCCTTGTTTCTACCTGCCGCTTTTGATGTTTTGTCCACATATGCATCAATTTCTAATTTACAAACTTTTAGGTCTTCTATCCAACCCATACCTTTCGGTATTTGTCCTGTTGCAGATTGTTGAACAGCAGTACTAAGACCTGCACCGACAAGCAAATTAAGGTGCTCTGATTGAAAGAGTGCTGTTAGCCAAGGTTCTATTCTTGAGCGTAAAAAATCTGGTGTAATTTCATCGCCAGATTTTGCCCATACACAGTCGGAAAAAACTTTAAAGGTACCATTATCACCATACGCATCCAATTGGACTGGAGATTGGTCATCGCCTAATTTTAGGTATTGAGTCAAGTTATGTTTCCTTATCAAATAATGATGCATGAATATGATCTAACGCCCCGTTAATGGGTGAACATTACAATACCGATGTCGCTCCATACCACCTTAATCACTTAAACCAACGCATAGAGAAAATGCTACGCGTTACGAATCCCTATTGAACAGTGTGTTAAATTACTTACTCCAAGCTCGTGTTATATTTAACTTGCCAACAAAAAAACCAATTGCAGTTGCTGCCATTAATTTATGTGGCTGACTCGGAATTAAGCTGACCGTACCAACAAAGATCCCAACTAAACCTAACCAAGTGCTCAATCTTACTGCTACCTGCGGGTGCATGGTACATGCTTTGATTTGTTTACCAACACACCACTTGGTAACAAAGCTAACTTGAAGGTCATAATTTCTTTGAGTTTCATCTATTCCAAGTTTTTCTCTATACCACGCATTCATCAAAACAACATTTGATTTATCAAGCAATTTTTTATTCATTTTGGATGAAATGCTATCTCGATACTTATTTTCAAAGTTACTATCTATAGACAATGCCTCGCAGATGATAGATTTACCATTAGTTTTATTTTTAATTTCAACAAGGCTTCGATTTAAAACATCAGAACCTTTGATCCAACACCAACCTGAGTTGATATCTTCAGCCAAAGAAGCCAGAACATAATAGTTCATCAATATAACAACCTTCTCTCTTTTAATTTAGCATTGGATTAAGAGGCAAATATTAGTCCGGCCCCGTGAGTGCCACAAGTGATTTGAATTATTTGTTATGCATTTGATTGAAGTTCACTTTTAAGTGCCGCAAATAAACCTGGTGCTGAATCCAAAACAAATGAAATCTGACTCTCTGAGACTACTTCCCCATGAACAGCATAGTTGCATATAGCCATAACTTCCAAGACCCCATTTATTATACTATGGGAGATCTTTTCATTTCTCTGAAGTTCCCGCAGAACCATATGCGTTGGAACGCGACGTGGGTCTATACCATTCAGACGAGAGTATTCATTAATAAGCTGTTCGAAGGAAAGACGAATTTTGAATAGATCAACACTCTCTTTCTGAATGTCATTAAAAAAATATAAATTGGATTTTTCTTTTTTTTCCACACCAAAACCGAACTCTCTAAGGGTTTCAGCAATTTGCTTTTTTATGTCTGGAATTTCAGCATCGTTAGCCGGAATCGGTGCCCCGCTGTTGATATGAACGTGGCTTGTATTAGATGAAGAAATATCAATCGATGATTGGAGCTCTACTTTCATTAGCGACAGTTGATGTGATATATCCTTTTTTAACTGTTCAATGTCTTGCTTAAGCTCTAAACCAAACAGCTTGACGTCCTTGAAGATTGGAGCAAGACAAACCGCCATCCACACCAAGAAAACAACCACATCGAAATAAGTTGGTTTCCCGCTAACAAGTTGGTCTTGTCTTAGATAGAGATAAACACCTAGAGCAATGACAAGGATTGCCCACCACGCGACTTTGAAATTGTTCGAGTTTAACATCGATTATCTAATTCCTTGGTGATGCATAAAATTTATTATGTGGAAAGCGTCCGTATAGAAATACGTTATTATTTCCATACATACTAAAATCTTCCTGTAGCTTTAAAAAAATATTAAAAACTCTTTCAATGTGTTATCTCAAGATTTCCCATATTGACTGTAGAATATAAGAAAACATTTCATCCACAACTCACAACACACCCCATACGAATCCATGTCATATATAAGAAAGTTTACCTAAGGGGGGAATGATTAGTAAGATGGGCTCATCTTTTCTTGCCAGTATCTATGAGTTGATGCTCACTGAACGCTATACCATGGGCACCATCAACACCCATCTATATTGGATTGCATTCTTCATCCGCAGCCAGCAGTAGCATCACCCACTGAGCCTCGGAAACGCTAAGGGACAGTAATTCCTTACGTTCTTGGATTGTGATCGACATGTCGCAGCAAAAACCCAGGCTCAGGCAGTCAATGCAATACTCTCGTTTTTCTTTATAAATCTGGCTTATTACGCCCTCGCTATCGATGGCATGCCAACATAGCAGCAAGCCTCCCAGCAGCCTTCTCTAGACAACGCTACCGCCCGCAGGCTAACCCCCCCAGTCTACGGTCTTGCAATCCATTTTGTGTACGCCAGCTCTCTTTGGGCATAGTGTGTTTGACCTGCACCACGGCTCAATCGACGATACCACTAGCCGGTTGAGACAATAAAACGAATAATCTACAACACTGCACTCATTTGAGTGCTTTTTCATGATTTATTCAACAGTATCATGCTTTTACAACCATGAACATGAGCTATATCACGACTAAAACCAATATTGTCAATGAAACGACTTTGTTGCTTAGCATGGTTCGTGCGGACTGATAATCACCAACAAGGGCGCAGAGGGGTTGATGTGGCTAATCTGCCGTTGAGCACTCAACGGCAATAAGAAAATCAGATTCTACCCAGTTTACGTTTTATAGCCTCTACGACCTAATTCACCTGCCGAGTTGTGGTGGTGATCGGTAATCTTTATTGGATGTCATGGGTTGCTCTGGTTAGATGCAGGTTAAGCGAGTAAATCCCCTCTTAATCAGCCTCAGAGCCTTGCTATGGCTGCGTTTGATGTAATGGCGGTTAGGCGGTTAGGTGAAGTTGCGGTAACGTGCTGTGAACGTTTGAGGAGCCCGTACATTTTTACTCAATAACATTTTATATAGAGATTACTTCATCAATTAACCAAAACCCACTGTAGGCCAGTCATAGCAAGGGTTTGAGGCTGGTTAAGAAGCTAGAAAAACCACTTAACATGCACTTAACCAATTAATCATCTACCCAATAGATGAGCAGAAAAAAGCCCCGCCTTATCGGCAGGGCTTAAGAGTCACTTGTCGGCTTTGCCCTTCTCTTTGGGGCTATCGACGGGCAGCAGGTACTCGGTCCTATTAGAACGCGCCCTGCGGCTCTGGAGCTTGCCCTCGCTCGCGAGCAACCGGAGTGCCTTACCCCAACTACTCGCCATGCTCAGCCTCTCACCGTGGCGGGCGCACAGCCCGCTCGCCGTGAGCCATTCAGATGAGGCCAGTGGACGCGATAGATGGTGGTGGTAAATAACCTCATAATATGGACCCTTGTCTGTGTGAGCATCGTTTTCCGATGCAGCTAGTGCAGCTGTTGCATCATCCAGAAACCACGTTGCTCCTGACTCATAGCGCTCCCTTACCTCCAGCCAAAACTGGCGCAGTTGCTCAGGGTCTGTCTGGGACAAACGGCCTGCACTCCAGCTCCAGCCCAGGACCGTATTGAGGCGCTCAACATCAGCTGCCGCAGCCAACTCGATAACCGCAAATCTCGCGTTACCGGTTGTATCCTTGAGAAAATCCGTCCCGTTGACCGTGGCAATAAATGAAGTCTGGCGCTTTTTGGTGGTCATGCTGCGGGCATAGGGTAGGCGATAGCTGTCGTTCTCTCGGGTCAAAAAAGCCTTGAGGCTACCCGCCTCATGTCGGGTCGTACTCTCAAGCTCAGCCAGCTCCACAACCCATGCAGACACTGCGCGACGAACATCATCAGGCTTGTCTGGATTGATGGCACAATCGAGGGTCGAACCTTGGACCACAGCAGCCAGACGGCTCACCCAGGCGCTTTTTCGATAGGACTGTGCCCCCACCAACACAGGCACCAATTTCGAGTACCAGCGCGGTTGATAGAGTGCAGCGACACACCCAACCAGCCATGCATGTAACACCGCACTCGCATAGGCAGGATTTGCCGCATTGAGGGTAGCAATCACCGCATCGATGCGCGGTTTCCCATCCCACGGTGCCCCACGTTCGAGCCACTGACGCACAGGGTGATAACTGTGGCGCTCACAAATTGCGATCAGGTGCTCCTCAATCACGGCATCCGGCACACCTGCCAACTGGCAGGCATCAACCAGCGCGGATCGCTGACCCGCCTCAGAGCCTCCCAGACGCTCACCATCCGCATCAGCCAGTTCTGCCTCACCCGTCATCAGGTTGTAGCGTGGATCCCAACCGTTGAATGTGATAAGAGCAGACAAATTCGAGCTGGTTTTGATGGGGCGGCCAGTAGGGCTCATATCCGGCAGAGTCAGCAGTTTACCCTGCATCACCGACCTGACAGCCTGCTGCACCTGTTGTGTGGCAGCACCGTCCTTCTGACCGTCATATGACGGAATATCATGCCCCGCTGTTTTGTTTTTATTATTTTTCATTTTTATTATCCTCGGTGTTATCACCTGATTGTTGTTATATATAACCTCTGCCATTTTCTACTTTTTAATTGAGTGGGGTAGTTAAAACATAAATGGCTCCACTCAATTAAATTCAAACCGTTTTTATGAATGGTATTGCGCCATCAATATGGATGACCGTCACCGAGATATTGGCGTCAAGGTAGTTCCTCCTCGTCCCTCGTCAGACTCCACCTTGACCCCTATACCCGCCTCCTTCGTCATCCCATATTGACCGCTTCATACCATCCATAAAAAAGGGTTCTCCACCCCACTCCGGTCGCTGCGCAACCTACGGGGGTTCCGGTCTCGTAACCTCGACACACCCCCATACTTACGTGCGTAAGTATGGTTTTCAATAGCGTGCTTACGGTTATATTTCTTTGCGTACTTACGATTGTTTTCATGGCGCACTTACGTGCGCATTCGTAAGTGTCACATGTTATATTTACGCCAATGAAGATCATAGTTAGGTGTTTGTATTTTCTAGCATGTTTATTTTATCGAGTGATAGTGGTTCTGATTATCGCGAAAGACCATCATCTTTTTGTTTATTTCTTTTTATATAGGCAGCCATCCCGGTTGATTTATCTTTCGCATTTGAACCCTCATTTGGCTCGACTACCAAAATTGGTGTGCTCGGCTGGATGTAATTTTTATTATCTGTAGACCGCACGCTATGAGTCACTCTAATATGGCTCAGGTCAGCATCAGCAGGACAGCTCGGCAAGCGCCCTCCTTTTGCTGATTTTCGATTTCCGTAACGATCAATCGAGGCTGTCGCTTGGTGCCCCATCAAATAGGCAATTTGTAAACGCCCCATACCTGATGCCTTGAGCTCAGAACCCATTTGATGGCGCCAGCTATAAAATGTAGGGAGATGTTTGCGCTTCGGCCATAAATTCTTCCCCGCAGCGCGTAGTTTGTCTTGCAGACACCCAACATTTACTTTTTGTGCTAATGTAACAAGCATATACAACGTCAGTGCTGTTATTCCATCCAGCTGTAACACTCTGTCAGCTCCGCGTGTACCATGATGGCTCTTTTTTGCTCCGATAACAGTTAGCCGATTACTATCGACTGTTACGCCAGCCAGCTCTGTGGGTCTGATACCGGTGAGTTTGAACAGTTTAATCGCAGCCACCATGCACTTATCATTCCGTGCATTAAAATAGTCAATAAGCGCAGTTTCATCTTCTGCTGCGATCGACTTAACTCGAGTCTGCTTCTGTTTAACGGAAAGCGTGCTGCCTTTGGCTGTGACTGGGTTATGCAATGCTAGAATGCGTGTAGCTGCATCGTCATATCCTAAGGTGCGTTGATGATGTGCAAGAGCCCCGCGTAGGCGACGCCAGTAGGCGGGCCGATATTCAGGAGCACAAGCCAACAATTCATCTGAGATATTTTTAGCAGTAAGTTTGATACATTTTCTTTCCAAACGAATATAAAAATGCTTTGCAATCTTTTCATATTCAATTTTTGTTTTATCAGTCGCCATCATCTTTCCTTAGGCTCTTAACGGCCCTTATTTAACGTGTTATCGAATCAATAATATATCGATGTGAATCACAGTAGTTATCGCTAATCTGATTGAGAATGCGGTTCACCAACATGTATGTTTTTCATTGATTGAGCAACCAGCCCTAATAAATATTGCTGAATTTGTGGGTCGGCAATTAATTTAGTCATGTCCAGTTCTGAGTTGTTGGCCGGAACCAGAGCCTGCGTCTCATTAAGGCGGAAACAACGAGCAAGAGCGTTTTCGGCTAATGTTTTGAAATCCGCAGCATCCTCAACTAACCATTTTCCATAATGACGCCTGATCATTGCGGTACTTGTATGCCCCATCTGTTTGGCAATCCATTCGATATTAACACCTGCGGACAACAGTTGACTGGCATAGGTATGTCTAAATTGCGATGGCCCTCGGTAGGCAACCCCCGCTGTGGCACAAAACGGCTCAAAAAAATCCTCTCTGAATTCATCGACGCTGGTGTATTGACGTCGCTTATCCGGATAATATGCTAATAAAGTCCGGCGCAGTTTGATCCGTGTACGATTGTCAGCACACATGACCGAAATCGCTTTCTCTTTGCGATGCCTAGCATGCTCCAGAAGAGTGCGTAGTGCCTGCACTGCGGGGACAGTCAACTCGACTGTTCGGCAGGAGCTTTTGGTTTTCGGCGTTTTATAGCAACCATCTACCAGGGCCAGATCAACACGCAGTGTGCGTTTATCCAGGTCGATAGCCTCACGGCTAATTGCCAACAATTCGCTGATCCGCAGTCCAGTGGAAATACCAACCTGGATTATTGCTGCACCAATAGGGTTGATATGTTGATGTGCAATAAATAACTGGATCTCTGATTGCAGGAATGGCTGAGGCTCTACCACCTCAAATCGACAATTTTTGACATGACACATCGGATTGATTTTTATAATGCCATCTCGATAGGCCCTGTTAAATACCTGTCGCATAATGTCAATATACTGATTGACCGTGTTCCCTTTGAGGCGTTTTAGCAGTTTGGCAATATACATTTCGATGTCGGTTGCATTAATATCAACCAACTTCTTTTTTCCCCATTTACGGATAAGCTGCCTGGCCTTTCTACACAAAACATCATAGGTTGCGTCTGATACCTGTTGGTATTTTATGTTCAGGTGTTCCTCTACTGCGGTTTTGAACGTTTTTTCACGAGGATCTGATTTTAGATTCTTGTTGTTTTTCATGTGCACCCTGTTTTTATTATTATAATTTCGCGCAGGATTACACTCAGTAAAAACCAAGTCAAATAAAAAGTGAAACCTAACAAAAACTAATTTAATGTCAACCTTCAATATATTTGAAATAAATAAATTGTCAAATTAATGACCAGTAACAGCAGAAGCAAGCCATACTGTTTTAATGATGAAAATCAACATGTTACCTTGCCAGGTGAGCACGTGAGTGGGTATACCTCACCCACTCAAATGCCTATTTCGCCTGATATTCGAAAATCGACTAAATCGCTGGGGATTAACTCGATTTTTTCTCGCAGCAACGCAATACCTAGTCGCTTGCCGTAGCGCCCAAACGTCAGGCCATTTTTACTGTGTCCCGCAAGTTCGGCCACAATATGCTCAGCAACGTCCGCCTGTTGCAGCTCATCGATAAACGAGTGTCTCATCCCGTAAATGGTGGGGCGGCCCTGACCTACGATGCCAGCATCATTGAGGTGGCGTTGGAAGCGACAGGTGATGTTATGCGCCCAGTCATCGTCTTTGCCTGATGGTTTGTCGTCGAACAAAAATACCTGCCCCTGACCGCGACGACTCTCCACATAGTCCAGGAATTGATGTCCGATCAACGCACTATGTAGCGGCACGGTACGGTACGCATTGGCACTCTTGAGCTGCTGATCCACCTCTCCCGCATCAACCATCAGACACCAAATCCCCTCGACCTGTTTGACGTTCAGAGTTTTGAGCTGACAGGCCTCAGAGGGACGCAGCCCTGCGTACAGGCACAAGAGCGGTACCCACCAGTCTTGCATTTTCAATTTTTGGCCTTTCTGGGATTGTTTGCTGCGCAGGCTGGCAAACAGTTGGGCCAGTTGAGGGCGATGCCAGCGCACTCGCTCTTCATCCGCCCGTTTGTTCGGTCTTTTACCTGCCGTCAGCCCATCGAAAGGGTTACGACTGCAATAGTCCAGTGCCACGCACCAACGGAAGAACTGTTTCAGGGCGGCGAGGTAATCCCCTTTGGTTTTGAAACTGAGGTTGGTCTTGCGCAGCAAGATGTTGCGGTACTCCTGCGCCAAGGTTGGGGTCACCTGATCGGCTTTGACCCCTTTGGCCCAGGTGACGAAGGCGTTGATCCGAAGTTGGAGCTGGCCCACCGACCTATGCTGGATCCCCTCACTGGTTTTAGTCTCGATGAATTTCGCCAATGCGTGGGTGAGCATGATCCCACTGCTGGGGCAAGCTGAGGCATCAACAGAAGGTTCACGAGGTGTGGAAGGTGTTTGAGGAGGGATGAACCCAGCAGCTTTGAAAGCGTCAAGATCGGCGCGGATCCAGCGATAGAAACTGCGAGGGGAAGTATCAGCAGGGGTAGCCGCGATAAGTGCGCGAGTACGAGCTGCCACAGCCAGGTTTCGGTCTACAGCGAGCTGACGATCTTTGGTGCAAAGGGAAGTACGGATAGCGAAGGGCAAGCCACGGTCACGTAGTGACTTAGGCAGCGGGAGACGAGTGTAGTAGGTGCCGGAGGCATTTTTACTCAGATACATGATTGTTCCACCCAGTTGATCCAGGAAAAAAATCACGTAAGTCTAGAAATGAAAAAACCCGTTGAAATTCAACGGGTTATATTTGGCGGTGAGGGAGGGATTCGAACCCTCGATACGTTGCCGTATACACACTTTCCAGGCGTGCTCCTTCAGCCACTCGGACACCTCACCAAATTTTGGTCTGTTGATTACAGTGTTCAGCCAACACTGGGTTCGCAGCACGGTTGCGCTGGAACGGGGCGTAATTTAGGGGAAAGCCCCGCCTGCGTCAACGGCTTTTTTCGCCAAAGAAACCGTTCGCACATTTAACGCACAAATCAATGCACAGATTCGGATCCGACCTGTATTTCAGGCAGATTCAGGAAGCCAAGGCGCTCGCATTCAGAGACCACTTCGTGGGTCGCGGCCGTGGTGCTTTCAACGAACAACAGGAACTGCTCCACGGAGAGGCCCGCCTTGGTGAAGACGGTGTGACCTACTATGAGGCGCGGCAGGTTGTCGTCGATGATATCGAGGAACACCTTGAGCGAGGGGTATTGCATGTTGAGACGACCCAGTTCGGCCATCAGCGGCAGCAGCGCCGAAGGGCGCACTTCCAGCTCGGATGAAAACAGCAACCCTTCCTCTTCGACAAAGATCCGGCTCTCCTGAATGCCGTCGACAGACTGCAGGGAGACAATGTGGATGCCATGACACTGGTCGCAAACATAGTGCTCGATGCGAGCCTGCTGCAACCAACGCATTATCATTTCAGAGCTGGGGATATTCATCATTTCCACGACACGATAAGGATCAAGGGGCGCAGTCTAAACCAATTTTCCGGCAACCAAAAGTGCAGTGGCCGGATAAGCGGGGGCTCCGCTTCTTTTTGGCAAGCGCTATGCATATACTCAGCCCATTCTCGCACCACCTTCGCTCGACAGAAGGCCAGATGACCATCCAAGAAAAGTATCGCCTGCATCTGAAATCCCTCTCGGATGAACTGCTGACTCTGCAAAAGCCCATCCGTATTCTGGATGCCATCAAGTGGCCTCGTCATCTTCAGGCCGAGTTTCTGGCCAAAGGGGGACGAGCGTTGCCCGCCATCGGCCAGCACTTCTACGAAGCCCTCCCCCTTGGCTTCGATCCACGCAACAAGTATCTGGAGCTCAAAGAGCTGAGGGACAGGATCCGCAGAAAGCTGGGCCCCCAGGACGATCTGGGCCGCATCCTGCAAGAAACGGTCGATCAGTACATGGTGGTGATCGAGATGCTCCGCCAGCGCGGGCAACCTGATTTCCTGCGCTACAGCCAATTGCTCTATGGCTCCGCCAGCGACCACCTGCGCGGCGATCGCAAGACTCTCAAGGAGCTGGGTGCCCGTCTGTGCGATATCTTCTCCCTGCCCGGTGCCCGTCATCTGGTGCGCCCCTACCCCAAGGAGTTTGAAGGGGAAGCGGCGGTCGCCAAGCTGCAGGGCAAGCTGTCGAGCTATTTCAGCGAGGGAACTGTGCAGGTCAAGTTGAGCGATGGCATCGTCTCGGATGCCGCCGCCGGTGGGGATTACATCAAGCTCAGCTCCCACGCCCGCTTCTCCGAGCTGGATCTGCAAGTGCTGGAAGTACACGAAGGCTGGGTCCACGTGGGCACGACCTTGAACGGCCGCCAGCAACCCTACGCCACCTGGCTCAGTGCCGGCTCGCCGCGGATCACCGCTTGTCAGGAGGGGCTGGCAGTATTGATTGAAACCCTCACCTTCAGCTCCTTTCCGGATCGGGCCAAGCGCATCTCGGACAGGGTGATGGCCATCGACATGGCGGAGCACGGCGCCGACTTTGTCGAAGTGTTCCAGCACTTTGTGAAACAAGGCACCAGCGAGCACGATGCCTACAAGATCACCCAGCGGGTATTTCGCGGCGGCATGGTCAAAGGGGGGGCCTGCTTTACCAAGGATCTCTCCTACGTGCGTGGCTACGTGGAAACGGTCAACTTCATTCGCAGCGCCGTGCTGGAAGGGGTACCTGAAATCCTGCCCATGCTGTTCGTCGGCAAGGTGACGCTGGATGACATTCCCGTGCTCTATCAGCACTATCTGGAGGGCTTGATCGATGCCCCCCGCTATCTGCCCCCCATGTTTCGCGACCTCACCGGACTCTATGTCTGGTTTGGTTTCGCCTCCGGCATGTCTCTGGTGGACATAGGCCGGGTACAGCACCATTTTCGCCAACTGTTTCACCGCCTGCCGGTGGCCGACCCCATCATAGCGCCGGTGGATATAGAGATAGACTGAGCCGCTGGCGGCAACAAAAAAGGCGCCATAGAGGCGCCCTTGCTGTCATTCCTATCAGGCTATTTATATGCCCGCCCGGCCAGATAGTGCTTGCGGCACAGGGACACATAACGATCGTTGCCACCTATCTCCACCTGCTCCCCATCGCGCATCACCTGCCCGGCTTCGCTCACCCGTGAGTTCATGTGGGCCTTGTTGCCACACCAGCAGATGCTTTTGAGCTCCTCAAACTTGTCAGCGAGGCATAGCAGATGGTAGGAGCCGGGGAACAGCTCCCCCCGAAAGTCGGTCTTCAGACCATAGGCGATCACCGGAATATCCTGCTCATCGACGATGCGGGCCAGCTGGTAGACCTGTTCGCGGGCCAGAAACTGGGCCTCATCGACGATGAACACATCGATGCGCTTTACTGCATGGCGCGCCTTGACCATGTCGAACAGATCGCAGGTATCACTGAACACCTCCACCTTCAACTCCAATCCAACCCGGGCACTGATCACCCCGGCGCCGAAGCGATCGTCGATGGCCGGTGTCATGGCCAGGGGCTGCATGCCACGCTCCAGATAATTGAAGTGGGCCTGGATGAGCTGGGTGGATTTGCCTGAATTCATGGTGGCAAATTTGTAGTGCAGTGAAGCCATTATGCTGTTCCGAAACTGAATTTATGGGGCGCATGCTAACCAAAGCCCCGGACAAAACCAAGGGGCCCATGGGCCCCCTGCTCTTCAAGTGTGTTTTTTGTGCGTTATGCGGTGGCCAGCGCCGGTCGTGTTTTCGCTTTGCGCAGGTGATAAGTGGTAAACACCACGAACCAGAGCGCACTGACGCTAAAGCCCGCCAGCACGGAATGCATCAACCCCATGGCCAGGTAGCCGAGCGCGGCACCAAAGGCGATGGTCAGCGCATAGGGCAGCTGGGTCATGACGTGATCGATATGATGGCAACCGGCACCCGTGGCCGACAATATGCTGGTACTGGAGATGGGCGAGCTGTGATCCCCGAACACTGAGCCTGCGAGTACGGCGGCCAGCATAGGCAACATCAGGCTGATGTCGCTGGCGGCCGCCATGTCACCGGCCAGGGGCAACATGATGCCGAAGGTGCCCCAGCTGGTACCTGTAGCAAATGCCATGGCGCAGGAGAGGATAAACACCACAGCAGGCAGCACTTCGATCGGCAGGTTGCCGTTCGCCAGGGAAGCCAGATATTTACCGGTTTCCACATCCCGCACCACAGAGCCGATAGCCCAGGCAAACAGCAGAATAGTGATCGCCGGCAGCATGGCCATCACCCCTTGGGGCGCGGCCTTGATCCAGTTCTTGGCACCCAGCTTGAGGCGCAGCGCCAGGCCGATGGAAACCACCAGGCTGCACAAGGCACCGTAAACCAGAGAGGAGCCGACATTGGTGTTCTCGAACGAACCGAGCACGCTGAAGGGCAGCCCCTTTTCGCTCAGCACGGCAGCCCCGGAGTCAATCATGAAGTAGACGGTTGCGGCGGTCAGCGTCAGGATCGGCAGCACCATGTCAATCATGCCGCCATTGCTCTCCTCCGGGCTCTCCATATCCAGACCGATGGGACGGCCCTTGGACTCATCCCACAGCTTGCCTTCCAGCGCCCACTGCTCATGTTGACGCATGGGGCCGATATCGAACTGAAACGCGATTACCACCAGTACCATGATCAGGGTGAACACGGCGTAGAGGTTCATCGGGATCATCTCGACAAACGCAGCAATCGGGCTCTGCTCGGTCAGACCGTGCGCCGCCATGATGCCGCCTACCAGGGCGATAATGTAGGCCCCCCAAGAGGAGATGGGCATAAGCACACAGACGGGAGCCGCAGTGGAGTCGAGCAGATAAGCCAGCTTGGCGCGGGAGATCTGGAAGCGATCCGTCACCGGACGGCAGATGGCTCCCACCGACAGACTGTGAAAGAAGTCATCAATAAAGAAGGCAAACACCATCATGCCGGTGAGCGCCTTGGCCCCCTTGCGGGTCTTGGCACGGCGCTCGGCCCACTCGGCAAAGGCGCGGGTGGCGCCGGAGACGCTCATCAGGCTGATGAGGCCACCCAACAGCAGCATGAACAGTATCATGTTGACGTTGTCACGATTGAGCGCGCCATCGACCCAGAAGATCTTGAGCACTGTGTTCAAGATGTAATGCAGGGAGTCGAGGGGAGAAAACTGATTGAGCAGCAGGCTGCCGGTCAGGATCCCCGCCCCCAGCGACAGCAGGACGCGGCGGGTCAGGATCGCCAGGGCGACGGCCAACAAGGGGGGAACGACAGACCAACCTGAGTCGGCGTACTGAATGATGTCCATGATCTCTTTGCACCTAAAGACAGCAGGTGGAGATCTACCGAGAGGATAAAGAAACAAAACCCATGGGGAGGTCATACTCCTCAGCCCCTTCAGGTAGCGCTCCATAGTGGATGACTATGGCAGTCCTGCACCTGTTCGATGCAGAACCAGCAGCCCGGTATGATGGCCTGGCTACTTCGGCGCTGACTCCTTTCCTTGTGCATCACAGGCATCACCCTCCGCACAAGTAGTCATAGGCAGCGCGCCTCTACTTAAAGGTATTCGGGGCACATTTTATCGTGCTGGCACGTTATGGCAAGTTTTTTGATTAAATCCCCACGTTGGCCATTTTAAAATGGGGAAAAGGTAGTCAAATGGTGCAAATATTTTGGTTTTGTCGCTATTTTCATCTACTTGGAACTCAGTCGGGTATGACGTATTCAATATTACTGAATCCAGTCTGAACTCAAAACAGTTCACTTATTTTGCACGCTGAATTTATTATTTTGCTTATCTTGACTTAATAGCAAGCTGGCGTATAAATTACCCAAAATTACTCTTTTGATTTAATTCCCTCCTTTGCTCGCGTGGTGGACACTATGAACGAATTCTTGAAAGTACTGCTGAATATCCGTAGCTTGCGCGCAGCGTGCCGTGAGTTGACTCTGGAACAATTGGAAGAGGGGCTGGAAAAACTCTCCGCTATTGTTGCCGAACGTCAGCAGGATGAAGCCGCCGATCGTCAAGCCCGTGAAGAACATCAGCGCAAAATTAACGAATATACCGAAATGCTGAAAGCCGCTGGCATTGATCCTGCCGAGCTGGTTGGCACAGTGGCTAACGAGCCAGCCAAGGCTGCGAAAAAAGGCAAGCGTGCCCCACGCCCTGCCAAATACCGCTATCTGGATAATGGTGTTGAAAAAACCTGGACCGGTCAGGGCCGTATGCCTTCCGCGATTGCCAAGGCCGTTGCCGAAGGCAAATCCATCGAGGAATTTGCCATCTGATTGGCAAATCACCGACCAATAAAAAACCTCGCACTGCGAGGTTTTTTATTGCCTGACATAACGCCATCAGCCCCGTTCGGCCGCCTTGACCCAGAGCACTTCCGGCGTCCCGGTGCAGGCCAGCAGGTAGCGGGCTATGGTGAAGAACCAGTCACTCAGCCGGTTTACATAGGGCAGTATGGCCGGATTGATCTGCTCTGCACGACTCAAACTCAGCAGCAGGCGCTCACAGCGACGGGTCAGGGTTCGCACCACGTGAGCTTGTGACGCAGCACGGGAACCACTGGGCAAAATGAAATTGCGCAGCAGGGGTAAATTGGCGCTGTAGGCATCGATTTGCTGCTCAAGGCGCAAGGTCCATTCGTTATTTACCTGCCAGATGGCCTCATGCTGGCCATCGCTGGAAAAAGCCAACTCCCCACCCAAATCGAACAACTCTTGCTGCAATAATACCAGGTCGGCTAATAAACCGGTTTCAGCTGCGGGCACCTCCGCAATGAGCAGACCTATATGAGAATTCAATTCATCGATATAGCCATAGGTTTCGACCCGCAGCTCATCCTTGGCCAATTGCACACCATCGGCCAGTCGGGTCATGCCTTTATCGCCCTGCCTCGTATATATCCTCATACCGACATCCTGTTAATAATGGGAACAATCATGGATTCGAGCCCGTTCAGCTTGATTTCATAGGCAAGGGCCAGCGTTTGACCCAGCGCACCGGCAGGAAAACCGGTGCGTGCCATCCACACCAGATAGGGCTCCGGAATATCGATGATCCGCCGCCCCTGATATTTACCGTAAGGCATCTTGTTGGCCAGGGTGAGCAGCACAAGCTCGTCGGATAACCACTCCATATTAATCAATATCCAGATATTTATGAGTCTGGATAGATAGCCGCCAATTACGGGCAATACAGACTGCCATCGCCAGCTGGGTAGCACGGGGCTTCTGGCTGATGGGCTGCAGCGCAATTTCCACATCCGGGCGCAAAGTGGCGGTTGCCAGCAGGGCATCGAGCTCCTCGATATGGCGCTCGGTCGCGACCGGGTGCTTGATTTCGTTGGCACGCTCAAGCGCCGATACCAGCACGGGCAGGCCCCCCTTCATACCAATCTTGGGCGAAACTGTGACCCAGGTACTGTCGTGAGTCTTGATCTCGCTGGTACCGCTGGTTTCGATCTGCACCTGATATCCCGCCGCCAGCAAGACGGTGGAGAGCTCATGCAGATCATAGAGGCAAGGCTCGCCCCCCGTGATCACCACATGACGAGCCTGATAACCCAGCTGCTGGAAACTGGCCAGGATCTGATCCGTGCTCATCTTGCTCCAGCTATCAGACTCGTTGGAGCAGTCCAGCACCGCCTGTACCCCCACTTCACGAGCAGGATCGACAATCCAGGTATGACGGGTATCGCACCAGGGACAACCCACGGGGCAGCCTTGCAGGCGAACGAAGATGGCGGGCAGGCCGGTGAAGATGCCCTCCCCCTGGATGGTCTGGAATATCTCGTTGATTGGGTAGTGCATCACGGTCACGGCTTGTTGCAAAAGTCGCGGATTATACCCCAAGCAAGGGCAAGACGCAGGCTCACAGTCCGCTTTTCTCACACAATCCGGTTTTCTCGTACAGCCGGGCCATGATCCCCGCCTTGTCGGCCAGATACAGATCCAGCCCCCGGCTACGCAGTTCGCAGGCAGGACAGTGACCACAGCCATCGCCAGCAATGCCGTTATAACAGGTGAGCGTCTGCTGGCGCACCGTCTCCAGGTGGCCGTAGTAATCCGCCAGCGCCCAGGTTTCAGCCTTGTCGAGCCACATCAGCGGGGTTTCAAAACGGATGCTGCGATCAAGCCCCAGAGAGACGGCCTGATTGAGCGACTTGACGAATTCGTCACGGCAATCTGGGTAGCCGGAAAAATCAGTCTCGCACACCCCTGTGATCACCGCCTCGGCACCCACCTGGTAGGCATAGATGGACGCCAGGGTCAGAAACAATATGTTGCGGCCCGGTACGAAGGTGTTGGGCAGGCCGTTGTCCTGCAATTCACCACTGACCGGGATCTCGTCCCGGGTCAGGGCCGAGACGGCCAGTTCATTGAGCAGGGTCACATCCATCACCTTGTGGGCGGCGATCCCAAACTGAGTGGCCAACCGGCGAGCAGTCTCAATCTCCTCCCGATGGCGCTGGCCATAATCGAAGGTAATGGCGTGCACCTCGTCATAATGGGCCAGAGCCTGTACCAGACAGGTGGTACTGTCCTGCCCACCACTGAATACTACGACGGCTTTTTTCACGTTCATCACTCCTGGTTTGCAATTCACACGCGGCGACCTTGTGCAAAGTCATGCCACTGCTGGTTTAAATGGGTAAAGAGGGTCATCAGCGGGGCGAAGCGTTCGGGCTCCCCCTCCCACTGGGACAACAGATGGTAGCCAGCCTCCAGGGTCGACAGTGCCTCGGGAAAGGGTTTCTTGCGAATGGAGTACTGGCCAGGGATGGCGCCGAGCTTGATCCTGGGCAACCGCAGCAAGGCCGGATTGCTGTGCAACATGCGATACGCCTTGCGCCAGGTGCCATCGAGCAGGATGAAGCAGACCTTGCCGCCCTCATCGTTTTGCACGATTCGCTCTCGCACCTGATCAAGCCTCAGAGCCTGCTCGTCGGGCCAGAGCAGATAACAGTGCATCTTGGGATCCGCCAGCAAGGCATTGAGCCACTGAGCCCCGGCAAAGTCTTCTCCCACATGAATACGGGCCCGGGTCAGGGACGCGGCCAGCAGAGCGGCTGTACCCTTGGGATGCCCTGCTTCGCTCGGGTGCTGCAGAATATGAAGGGGAGCGAGATGGGATACCTGCCGAATATAATCACAAAGGCAGGCTTTGAGGGCTCTGGTGCAACGTGTACAGTATCGACTGTTCTTGTCGTTGGGCCGTTTCATGTCGTCTGAAAAATCAGGATTGCTCTGGGTTATCACGCTTTCACTCGCCAGCTTGTTGCTCTTTTTCACCGTACCGAATCACCTGCTCTCCTTCGAGCGAGCCCTGATCGCCCAAGGCGAAGGGTGGCGCATCATAACAGGCAATCTGGCCCATACCAATCTGTGGCACCTGCTGCTCAACCTGAGCGGTCTGTGCGTGCTCTACAGTCTGTTTCGGGAATACCTGACGGGTTGCCGCCTGCCGGTACTGCTGCTGCTCTTGGGTTGCGCCGTCGGCCTCGGGATCTGGTGGTGGTGTCCGCAAACCCAGTGGTATATGGGGTTGTCAGGGGCCTTGCACGGCCTGTTCGTATGGGGAGCCTTGCAGGATATCCGCTATCGCCGCTATTCGGGCTGGCTGATGTTGCTGGGGGTGACCATCAAACTGGGGGTGGACTTCTACAGCGCGGGGGGAAGTCCGGTATCTGCCCTTATCGGCGCACGGGTACACATAGAGTCACATCTGATTGGTTCGGGAGCTGGCCTGTTGCTCGGCCTGCTGCCCGTCAGTCTGGGTACCCAAACCATCAAGGAGTGACTTCTACCGGCAGAGTGCCGTGCCGGCAGAACAGGACAGGACAGGCCGGGCGGTCAATCGGCCTGTCCCCTTCGAACCTTATCGCCCTGCCAGCTCGGTATTGATGCTTGAGAGAGTAGCGGCGGGATCATCTGCCTGAGTGATGGGCCGACCAATCACCAGATAGTCAGCCCCTGCATCCATCGCAGCACGCGGCGTCATCACCCGGCGCTGATCACCTGCATCAGATCCCGCTGGGCGAATACCTGGCGTCACCAGCTTGAAGTCTGCACCAAGCAAGGCTTTCAGCTCGCAGGCTTCATTGGCGGAACAGACCACCCCATCCAGCCCCGAGGCTTTGGCCAGTGTGGCCAGACGGATCACCTGCTCGGCAGGGCTCACATCCAGACCAAGCGGCGCCATGTCGGCTTGCTCCATGCTGGTCAACACTGTCACACCGATCAACAGGGGAGCCTTGTCACCATAGGGAACCAGCGCCTCCTTGGCGGCACGCATCATCCGCTCGCCACCGCTGGCATGGACGTTGACCATCCAGACACCCAGCTCGGCACTGGCGGCCACAGCCTTGGCCACTGTGTTGGGAATGTCGTGAAACTTCAGATCCAGAAAGACATCGAATCCCCTGACCACCAGCTGGCGTACAAACTGGGGACCAAACAGGGTGAACATCTCCTTGCCGACCTTGAGGCGGCACTGGGCCGGAGAGATACGTTCAATGAACGCGAAGGCATCGGCCTCGTGCTGATAATCCAGCGCTACCAGTACTTTGGGATCTAGCATCTCACTTCCTATTGATTGTTATCACTATCTGGTTTGTCGCTCACCATCCAGACCCGGCCTGATGGCGCTGCCGCAGCACCGGAAGTACTTGGCATCTCATTTTCTATCGATTACTCACCATCCAGGCCACGGATCGGCTTGATGGAACCCCACTGGCGACAGGATGGGCATTGCCAGAACAGCGAGTGGGTGGCAAAACCACACTGCCGACACTTGTGGGTTGATTTGATCTTGATCTGATCGCCGACCAGTTGTTGCAGCAGCTCCAGACTCTCCTTGGCGGGCCCCTCCTCCGCGCTGGCCAGCTGAAAGCCCACCAACTGGTAGAATCCCTTCATGGAGGGGTGACGGCGCAACTGACGCAGCACCAGAGCACGGGCCTGGTTCAGGCCATCGCGCTCCTCCACCAGTTTGGCAAGGGCCAGGGTCACGCTCACCCCGGCGTGATCCTCCACCGCCTGCTCCAGCAAGGGAATGAGTTCGAGGGAACGCCCCTGGCGCTGGTAGCACTCTGTGAGGTGAGGGATGGCTTCGGAGGCAAAATCCATGTCCTGCTCGAACACCCGCAGCAGATCCTTGCCGGCCTGTTCATAGTCTTGTGCCACCATCGCCAGCTCGGCCAAGCGCAGGCTGGCACGGGCACAGGCAGGATTGACCCCCAGCGCACGTTTGAGCTTGGCGCGCCCCATAGACTCATCGCCATCACGCAAGGCACTCTCCGCCTGTTCGCAATAGAAATGGGAAATGGGATCGGCCAGCTTCTTGCCCTGATATTTCTGCAGTCGCACTGCGACATCGATGGCCTTGTCCCAGTCACGCAACTGCTGATGGATGATCAACAACTGGGCCAGCGCCGTCTCTTCATAGTCGCTGTCTTCGCACAGCTCGTTCCAGAGCGCTTCGGCGCGGTCGAGCAAACCGGCAGCCAGAAAGTCACGGGCCAGCTCCTGCAACGCAAGCTGACGCTGTTCACGGGTCAGCTGACGGGTGACTAGGTTCTGGTGGATCTTGATGGCTCTGTCCACCTCGCCACGCTGGCGAAACAGGTTACCAAGAGAGAGGTGTGTTTCGATGGTTTCGCTGTCCACTTCCAGCAGCTGGATAAAAAGATCCACCGCCTTGTCCGACTCGTCAGACAGCAAATAGTTGAGGCCCGCCACGTACTGGCGGGAGAATTGATTACTCTGTTTCTGGGTGTCCTGGCGAACACTCCTGCGCCCCATGTACCAGCCATAACCGGCGGCGATGGGCAACAGCAGGAAAAGCAGTTCAAGCATCTAGGGACATTATTCCTTGACTGTCGACCGAGCCAGCTCCAACTCGCGGGATTGACGACGCATGGTGCGATTGAGGGTGCGGTTCTGCATCTTGAGACGCAAGAACAGCAGACCAAAGACCAGCCAGCCCAGCAGGAAGCCACCGCCAAAGAAGAGACCCAGCAACATGGAGAGCGAAAACTCCCCTTGGGCAATCAAATAATTGAACTGCACCAGCTGACCATTTTGCGAACCGATGGCCAGGGTCAGAATAAACACCAGCACCAGCGGAATGAGGGCCAAGATACGCTTCATAGGAGCTCCCTGTCAGTATCTAATGAAAGGCTGATTATCCTTAAAATCACGGGCAGACTCTAGAGCGAATGGGAAAAGACTTGGAGAAACCAGACAATTGACACAAGAGAAGCCACAAAAACAAAAAAGGCATACCCAAGTATGCCGTTTTCTGCATTATTCAATAATGTTCACGCGCTCGCGCAACTCTTTGCCAGGTTTGAAATGAGGGACATATTTCCCGGTCAGTTCAACCTTGTCCCCGGTCTTGGGATTACGACCCACGCGGGGGGCACGATAGTGCAGTGAAAAACTTCCAAATCCACGGATTTCAATCCGGTCGCCGTTTTGCAAAGTCGATGCCATCTGCTCAAGGATCTCCTTGATGGCAGCTTCGACATCTTTGGCCGGCATATGCATGCGGCTCGCAGCCAATTGTTCGATGAGATCTGATTTGGTCATAACGTTAAATCTCCTTCCCCGATCACATGCAATATTCATTACGCCAATATAAAAAAGGGCGGCGTGAAGCCGCCCTTTTCTTGCATCAAGGATTATTCACCCTTGGCAGCTTTGAACGCTTCCATCATAGCATTGCTGAACACAACTTCTTCTTGTTGGTTCAGGCTATCGATAGCAACACGCTCGTCAGCCTCGTCCTTCGCACGGACAGACAGGCTTACGGTGCGGTTCTTACGATCAACGCCCATGAACTTGGCTTCAACTTCATCACCAACGGACAGTACCAGAGTTGCGTCTTCGACACGGTCACGAGCAGCGTCGGAGGCACGCAGGTAGCCTTCTACGCCGTCAGCCAGTTCGATCACGGCACCCTTGGCATCAACCTCGGTAACCTTACCCTTCACAATAGCACCTTTCTTGTTATCAGACAGGTACTTATTGAACGGGTCTTCTTCGATCTGCTTGACACCCAGGGAGATGCGCTCACGCTCCGGATCCACTTGCAGAACAACGGCTTCGATCTCGTCGCCTTTCTTGAATTCACGAACTGCTTCTTCACCCTGGTTGTTCCAAGAGATGTCAGACAGGTGAACCAGACCGTCGATGCCGCCGTCCAGACCGATGAAGATACCAAAGTCAGTGATAGACTTGATTTTACCGGAAACACGGTCGCCCTTGGCGTGAGTTTCGGCAAACAGCTGCCACGGGTTGGATTTGCACTGCTTCAGACCCAGGGAGATACGACGACGTTCTTCGTCGATATCCAGAACCATCACGTCAACCACGTCGCCAACGTTAACAACTTTGGACGGGTGGATGTTCTTGTTGGTCCAATCCATCTCGGATACGTGTACCAGGCCTTCAACGCCTTCTTCGATTTCAACGAAGCAGCCGTAGTCGGTCAGGTTGGTCACGCGGCCAGACAGACGGGTGGTCTCCGGGTAACGCTTGGCGATAGCAACCCAGGGATCTTCGCCCAGCTGCTTCAGACCCAGAGATACACGGGTACGCTCGCGGTCGAACTTCAGAACCTTGACTGCGATCTCGTCGCCAACGTTGACGATTTCGGAAGGATGCTTAACGCGCTTCCACGCCATGTCGGTGATGTGCAGCAGGCCGTCAACACCGCCCAGATCTACGAATGCACCGTAGTCGGTCAGGTTCTTGACGATACCCTTGACTTCTTGACCTTCTTGCAGGTTAGCCAGCAGGCTCTCGCGCTCGGAGGTGTTCTCGGTCTCGATCACGGCACGACGGGAAACAACAACGTTGTTGCGCTTCTGGTCCAGCTTGATGACTTTGAACTCGAGTTCTTTGTTTTCCAGGTGAGCGGTGTCACGGATCGGACGCACGTCAACCAGAGAACCCGGCAGGAAGGCACGGATGCCATTCAGTTCAACGGTGAAACCACCCTTGACCTTGCCGTTGATGATACCGATAACGGTAGCTTGCTCTTCGTAAGCTTTTTCAAGCTGCAGCCAGGCTTCGTGGCGCTTGGCTTTTTCACGGGACAGCTTGGTTTCGCCGAAACCATCTTCGATAGAGTCCAGAGCTACGTCAACAGTGTCACCCACACTGATTTCCAGCTCGCCCAGGGCGTTCTTGAATTCTTCAGCCGGGATGGCGGACTCAGATTTCAGACCGGCGTCAACCAGTACGAAACCGTTCTCGATAGCAACGACAGTACCCTTGACGATGGAACCTTGACGGGTTTCAACGGAGTTCAGGGACTCTTCAAAGAGTTGAGCAAAAGATTCGATCATTGTTTATTTCACAAATGAAACATCCACTTGCAATCCGGCACAAGCGGGGCTGTTTTAAATAATCTGCGCCATCCTTGGTGCAGACGACCGGATGTCAGCTTGCGCTGGCATCACCAAGTTGTTGCTCTGCATAGGCGAGCACTGTTGCCAGCACTTCATCTATGGTCATGGCGGTAGAATCCACCACGAGAGCATCTTCTGCCGCTTTAAGGGGCGCTACGGCGCGATTTCTGTCGCGATCGTCACGTTCCCGAATCTCGGTTAAAAGACGCTCAAAGTTAACATCAAAGCCCTTATCTTGCAACTGCTTATAGCGGCGCTGGGCCCGTTCTTCCGCACTGGCGTCGAGGAAAATTTTTACCTCTGCGTCCGGAAAAACCACGGTACCCATGTCTCTGCCGTCAGCAATCAGGCCAGGGGTTTGACGAAATGCACGCTGGCGGCGCAGCAGGGCTTCACGCACCCGAGGAAAGGCAGCAATTTTGCTCGCGGCATTGCCCACCTCTTCGGTACGAATGGTGCGGGAGACATCCTCCCCTTCCAGCACCACCTTGACCTGTTCGCTATCCACCTGGAACTGCACATCCAGATTGGCAGCAAGGGGGACCAGCGCAGCTTCAGAATCGAGTTCCACATCATGGTGCAAGGCAGCCAGGGCCAATACCCGGTAGATGGCGCCGGAATCGAGCAGGTGCCAACCCAGTTTTTCAGCCAGCAACTGACACAAGGTGCCTTTACCTGCACCACTCGGGCCATCGATTGTCATCACGGGGGCCATCTGAGGCATAACTTATCTCCTGCACACTTGTTGCACACATCCCGGAGGGAATGAGGTAATGGGCGCCGATTATACCCAAATGTGCCGAGTCTGGCAGTCGTCAGGGCGCACATTTGCGCAAAAGCCGTCGCGACTGCGTTGTTTGTGTACAACTACTCAAGTCATTAAATAGCACAAGGTTTTGTTCTTATGGTTGTTATGGACAAGGCGCGCTAAACTGGCCGCCCTTTTTAAGCAGCTGTAGTAAGGAGCAACCTATGAGCAGCGTTACCCTCGTGGCCAAATCCAAGTTGCCGACCCCCTGGGGCACCTTCACGCTGGTAGGCTTTCAGGAAGCCGGCACCGGCAAGGATCATGCTGCGCTGGTGATGGGCGATGTCACAGGCGATGAGCCTGTGCTGGGCCGTATTCACTCTGAATGCCTGACCGGAGATGCCTTGTTCAGCCTTCGCTGCGACTGCGGCTTCCAATTGCAGGCAGCCATGGAGAACATCGCCAAAGCGGGTCGTGGCGTTTTGTTGTATGTACGCCAGGAAGGGCGTGGCATCGGCCTGCTCAACAAGATCCGGGCCTATCATCTGCAGGATCAGGGCGCCGATACCGTCGAAGCCAATGTGGCGCTGGGCTTTGCTGCCGACATGCGCGACTACACCATCTGTGCCGATATGCTCAAGGCGTTGAACGTCACCAGCCTGCGCCTGATGACCAATAATCCACGCAAGATGAAGGCGATGGAGAGCTTTGGCATTCCGGTGACGGAGCGGGTTCCCCTGCAGGAAGGCCGCAATCCTCACAACGAGTTCTACCTCTCGACCAAAGCGAATAAATTGGACCACATGTTCAAGAAGTGAGCCTCACAACGAGGCCTGCCTTTTGGCCAAAGCGAACAAGCTGGATCACAGGTTCAGAAAATGACTCCGGTGATCAGACGCTGGCATAAAAGCGCCTCCCATCGGGAGGCGTTTTTTATTGATTCAAGCTGCTCGCTGGCACGACGCTAGCGAACCGGCAGCTCTATATCGGCAAACATGGCATCCACGTCATCGCTGGAGCGCAGCGCGATGGCGCGCTCCACCACATCCCGGGTCAGGTGCGGGGCAAAACGGGTCATGAAGTCGTACATATAGGTGCGCAGGAAAGATCCTTTACGAAATCCTATCTTGGTGGTGCTGTGAGCAAACAGATGGCTGGCATCGAGAGCCACCAAATCGGTATCAACCTGCTGATCCAGCGCCATGGTCGCCATCACCCCTATCCCGACGCCCAGTCGCACATAGGTTTTGATCACATCGGCATCGGTCGCGGTAAAGACGATATTGGGCTCGAAACCGGCCCGATTGAAAGCGAGATCCAGCTCGGATCGGCCGGTAAATCCGAACACATAGGTCACCAGCGGGAAGCGGGCGATATCCGCAATGGAGAGCTTGCCAACCTGGGTCAAGGGGTGTCCCTTGGGAACAATGACGCTGCGATTCCAGTGGTAGCAAGGCAGCATGATGAGATCTTCATACAGGTGCAGCGCCTCGGTGGCGATGGCAAAGTCGGCTTGCCCCTTGACCACGGCTTCACTGATCTGGGTCGGGGTACCCTGGTGCATGTGCAGAGACACCTTGGGGAAGCGCTTGATGAAGCCCTTGATCACATCGGGCAACGCATAACGAGCCTGGGTATGGGTGGTCGCAATATGCAGCGTGCCTTGCTCGGGATGAGTATGCTGGCTCGCCACCGATTTGATGCTCTCCACCTTGCCCAGGATCTCGTTGGCAATCTTGATCACGTCCCGCCCTGCCGGGGTGATCTGGGTCAGATGCTTGCCGCTTCGCTCGAAAATCTGGATCCCCAGCTCATCTTCCAGCATGCGCACCTGCTTGCTGATCCCTGGCTGAGAGGTGTAGAGGCTCGCTGCCGTTGCCGACACGTTCAGTCTGTGATTGGCAACCTCAACGATATAACGCAACTGTTGGAGTTTCATGATGTTAGGCTCTAAAGGCGACTTGAACTAAGGAAGGTGCGAATAAGCGGGGAAATTCTTCTCGGCTGACTCAGTCATTTCATTTCTTCATGTTTGAGCCGATT
>NZ_JAPDBE010000043.1:0-33362 GCF_027705025.1 Aeromonas sp. D3
AAAAATCGGCTCAAACATGAAGAAATGAAATGACTGAGTCAGCCGAGAAGAATTTCCCCGCTTATTCGCACCTTCCCAAGGCGAACCCTCGGGAATGCCAAAAAATAAGAAAGGACATAATATGCTTGCCAAAGTATCCAAAATCTCTACTGCTGTAATGCTGGGAACCATGATGCTTGCCGGGGCCGCCGGCAATGTCATGGCTGCTGAAAACAAGACTGTGCTGACCCTGGTCGCACAACAGGAGACCGCCTGGGTCAAAAACTTCAACCCCTTCCTGCAAGCGGGTTTGCTCCATACCACTCGTCACTTCATCTATGAACCTCTGGTGATCTTCAACGATATGCAGGGTGGCAAACCCGTCTATCGTCTGGCCACTCACTATGCGTTCAGCGATGACCTGAAATCCGTCACCTTCGATCTGCGTGAAGGGGTCAAGTGGTCCGACGGGGAAGGTTTTGATGCGGATGACATCCTCTTCTCCTTCAATCTGGTGAAAGCCAACAAGGCGCTGGATGAGCGCTCTATCTGGACCCAGATCAAGAACATAGAGAAACTAGGTCCCTACAAGATCAAGTTCGACCTGACCGACGTCAACACCAACGTGGTGAATGACCTGGTGCTGGTGCCCATAGTCCCCGAGCACCAGTGGAAGTCTGTAAAAGACCCGGTCGCCTTTACCAACGACAAGCCGGTCGGTACAGGTCCCTTCACCGAGGTGGACAACTTCTCCGCCCAGCTCTACACCCAGTGTCGCAACCCGCACTACTGGGATAACGCCAACCTCGCCATCGACTGCCTGCGCATGCCGCAGATGGCCACCAACGACCAGGTGCTGGCCGCCGTGATGAAGGGTGACGTTGACTGGTTCGGCTCCTTCGTACCGGACATAGAGCGCCTCTACGTTGGCAACGATCCGAAAAACAACAAGTACTGGTTCCCGGCCTCCGGCACAGTCGCGTTCAACGTCAACTTCCAGACCAAGAACCCGGGCAACCACGAAGCCTTCAACGACATCACTTTCCGCCGCGCCTTCTCCATGGCGATGGACCGTCAGGCCATGGTGGATATCGCCGGTTACGGCTACCCGACCGTCAACGAGTACCCCTCAGGGCTCGGCAAAGCCTTCGACTCCTGGAACAACCCGGAAGTCGACAAGAAGTACGGCAAATTCAACAAGTTCGACTTGGAAGGTGCCAAGGCCATGCTGAAAGAGGCGGGCTACAAGGACTGTGACGGCGACAAGTTCCTCGACACCCCGAGCTGCAAGAAGATCGAGTTCAAGGTGCTGGTACCGAACGGCTGGACCGACTGGGTCAATACCGCCCAGATCGGGGTCGAAGGCTTGCAGGCCCTGGGTCTGAACGCCAAGACCGCCACCCCGGAAGCCACCGTCTGGACCGAAAACCTGATCACCGGTGACTTCGACGTCGCCCTGCAGGGTTACTTTGCCGGTGCCAACCCGCACAAGTACTTCGAGACCGCCTTCCACTCCCGCAACATGGGTGAGCGTGGCAACCGCTTTGCGGCTCCCCGTTACAAGGACCCAGCCCTCGACCAGCTGATCGATGACTTCACCCAGACCGCCGATGCGGCCAAGCAGAAGGCCATCATGTTCGAGATCCAGGACAAGGTCGGTGCCAACCAGACCATCATCCCGGTATTCAACAACCCGACCTGGTACGAATACAGCACCAAGCGCTTCAATGGCTGGTTCAGTGCCGACAACCCGGTTGCCAAGCCGCAGGTTCACCCGGACACCCCGGAACGTCTGCTGCACGTGTTGTCACTCAAGCCAAACAGCTAACCACCCCGGCCCCCTGCGGGGGGCCATTCTCCCCGCCATGTCTTCCATCTCCCTGATTGTTCGGGGTTGGGGGAGCTTTGCCCGGCGCGGGGCAGGCTTGCAGTAAAAGGGTTCACCATGGGATTTATACTGAGACGTTTCTCCTTCTATCTGGTCGCCTTTCTGGTGGCCGCCACCATCAACTTCCTGCTACCCAGAGACATGCCGGGGGATCCTGTCTCCGTCATGTTTGCCCGGGCTGGCGCCATGATGGAACCCGCCGCGCTGGAGGCCCTCAAGGCCACCTTCGGTTTCGTGGACGGCCCCATCAGCACCCAATTTCTCACCTATGTGAAGAGTGTCTTCACCTGGGATCTCGGCACCTCGGTGCGCTACTACCCCCAACCCGTGGCCGACGTACTCGGACGTGCCATCGGCTGGACCCTGTTCCTGGTGGGTACCTCCACCATACTGAGCTTCTCCGTCGGATCCATCGTCGGCATCTTCGCCGCCTGGTATCGGGGAGGCGCCATGGACAGCATCCTCTCCCCGCTCACCCTGGTGATGCAGGCCATTCCGCCCGTGGTCATCTCCCTGCTCGCCCTCTTCCTGTTCGGGGTCAGTCTGGAGTGGTTGCCCATCGGCTATGCCTACAGCCCGGAGATAAAAGCCGATTTTGGCTGGGAGCACATCAAGAGCATCATGACCCACGCCATCATGCCGGTCGCCACCCTGGCCATGGTGCAGGTGGGGGGCTTCCTCATCACCATGCGCAACAACATGATTAACCTCTTGGGGGAGGATTACATCACCATGGCCAAGGCCAAGGGGCTCTCCAGCAACCGGGTCATTTTCAACTACGGTGCCCGCAACGCCATACTGCCGAGCGTGACGGCGCTCTCCATGGCGCTCGGTTTCGTCATCGGCGGCTCCCTCATCACAGAGGTGATCTTCAACTACCCTGGGCTGGGTCTGACCCTCTATCAGGGCATTCTGGCCCGCGACTACCCCCTCATTCAGGGGCAGCTGCTCATCATGACCATCACAATGCTCAGCTTCAACTTCCTGGCCGACGTGCTCTACGTCTTCCTGGATCCCCGTCTGCGTACAGGAGGCAAATAAGATGCGTATGCCGACTATTTTGAAAATCCTGCTGGGCAACAAGAAAGCCGCCTTCGGCCTCTTCATCGTGGTCAGCTTCGTGCTGATGGCACTGTTCGCCCCCTTGCTGGCCAGCAATGAGCCAACCAAGCGAGTCTCCCGTCCGCACCAGCCCCCCAGCGCCGAATACGTGATGGGCACCACCCGCATGGGCCACGATATCTGGTCCCAATTTGCCAACGGTGCCCGCATCTCCCTGATGGTGGGCTTCGGGGCCGGCATACTGGTGTGTGCCCTCGCCATCACGGTCGGCATCACCGCCGGCTACTTTGGCGGCGTGATCGACGAGTGCCTCACCTTCCTGATGAACGTGGTGCTGGTGATCCCCAACCTCCCCCTGTTACTGGTGCTCGCAAGCTTCATCGGGGAGGCGTCACCGACGGTGATTGCGCTCATCATAGGCTTTACCTCCTGGGCCTACGGCGCGCGCGTCATCCGGGCCCAGACCCTGGCCCTGCGGGAAAAAGAGTTCGTCATCGCCGCCGAAGTGCTGGGGGAGCCGGCCTGGCGCATCATTCTGGTGGAGATACTGCCGAACCTCATCTCCATCATAGGGGTGAGCTTCATCGGCTCCATCATCTACGCCATCGTCACCGAGGCGACCCTGGAGTTCCTGGGGCTTGGGGATCCGACCGTGGTCAGCTGGGGCATCATGCTCTACAACGCCCAGACCTCCAGTGCCATCCTGGTGGGTGCCTGGTGGGAAATCCTGGCCCCCTGCTTCGCCATCGCCACCCTGGGCGCGGGCCTGGCTCTGCTCAACTTCGCCATCGACGAGATAGCCAACCCTCAGCTGCGCTCCCACAAGGGTCTTCGCCGCTGGAAGCAGCTCGCCGTACCCTTGGCATCACCACAGGAGAGGACAGCATGAACAAGCAACCCCTGCTGTCGGTACGCAACCTCTGCGTCGACTACATCACGGAGAGCGGCGACGTGCGCGCCGTCAACTCGGTCAGTTTTGACATAGCCCCGGGGGAGGTGTTCGGCCTAGCCGGCGAGTCGGGCTGCGGCAAGTCCACGGTCGCCTTCTCGGTGGCCCGGCTGCACAAGCCGCCCGCCTACATCAGCGGCGGCGAGATCCTGTTCAAGGGGGAGAACATACTCCACTACGGCGAAGAGCGGCTGCGATCCTATCGCTGGCAACAGGTATCCGTGGTGTTCCAGTCCGCCATGAACGCGCTCAACCCAGTGCTGCGCATGGAGGAGCAGTTCTGCGATGTGCTGCTGGCCCATAATCCCGGCATGACCCGTTACGAGGCGATCAAGCGCGCCCAGGTGCTGCTGGAGATAGTCGACATCCATCCGAGCCGGCTCAAGGATTATCCGCACCAGTTCTCCGGCGGCATGCGCCAGCGGCTGGTGATCGCCATCGCCATGGCGCTCAACCCCGAGCTTTTGATCATGGATGAGCCGACCACGGCGCTGGATGTGGTGGTGCAGCGGGAGATACTGCAGAAGGTTTATGCCCTGAAAGAGCAGTTCAACTTCTCCATCCTCTTCATCACCCACGACCTCTCCTTGATGGTGGAGTTCTGCGATCGCATCGGCATCATGTACGCCGGCGAGCTGATCGAGGTGGCGCCGTCCAAGGCGATCCTGACCGCCCCGCTGCACCCCTACACCAAGGGGCTCGGCAACTCCTTCCCGCCCCTGCACGGCCCTAAAACCGTGCTGGAAGGGATCCCGGGTACACCGCTCAACCTGCTGGAGGTGCCGGTCGGCTGCCGCTTCCAGGCCCGCTGTGGCAAGGTGCACGATCGCTGCCGCCAGGAGTACACCCGCCTGGTCGAGATCCGGCCGGGGCAACAAACCGCCTGCCACCTTTATGAGGCGCAGGATGAGCAACCGGATCCCGTTTTCTATCTGGACAAGGCCGCTGGCTGTTAAGGATGTCTGTCATGCAAATCGCCCAAACCGACGCGCCCATCATCGAAGTCCAGCACCTCTACAAGGACTTCCCCGTCAACTCCAATGCCATCAAGAGCGGCAAGATGCGGGCCCTCTCCGACATCACCTTCAACCTGCACCGGGGCCGCGCCCTGGCGGTGGTGGGGGAGTCGGGCTCCGGCAAGAGCACCATCGCCAAGATCATCGCCAAGATGTACAAGCTCTCCAGCGGCCGCATCCTCTATCGCGGCCGGGATCTGGAGGAGTTCAACAAGGGCACGGCCCTGCTCGACTATCGCCAGAGCGTGCAGATGGTGTGGCAAGATCCCTTCGGTTCGCTCAACCCGACCCACACCATCTACCACCACATAGCCCGCCCCCTGCTGCTGCACAGCAAGGTGATCGACAAGAAAGATCTGCCCGAGATGGTCTATACCCTGCTGGAAAAAGTGGGACTGACCCCGGCCAAGGCCACGGCGGCCAAGTACCCCCACCAGCTCTCCGGCGGCCAGCGCCAGCGGGTCAACATAGCCCGCAACCTGGCGGTGGAGGCGGAAGTGGTGCTGGCGGACGAACCCACCTCCATGCTCGACGTCTCCATTCGCATCGGCATTCTCAACCTGATGGAGCAGATGAAAAACGAGCTGGGGGTCTCCATGCTCTACATCACCCACGACATCGCCACCGCACGCTATGTGGCGGAAGACTTGGCGGTGATGTACGTGGGTCACATGGTGGAGTGGGGCGAGGTGGACGAGATACTGCACCACCCGCAACACCCCTACACCCAGCTGCTCATCTCGGCGGTGCCCGACCCCGAGAAGAGCATCCACGCCGCGCTGGAGGGGGGCCGCAAGGGGGATATACCGCTCTGGACGCCGGACTCCTGTGGCTGCCCCTTCGCCGGGCGCTGCAACCAGGCGATGGCCCGCTGCAAGGATGAGCTGCCCCCCATCACCAAACTCGCCGACAACCACTTCGTGCGCTGCTATCTCTACAAGTGATACTCGCCACTAAAACGGCCGGACAAGCCAGTCCGGCCATGCCTCGATGCGGGGCCACCACGGCCCCGCTATGTGCCTCACCGCAATGGGGTGAACCACTGGAGCAATACCTTGATGGAACTCTTGATCAATCAGGTGGGTTACGAGTGCGACGGGCACAAGGTCGCCCTGCTGCAAACCTCCCCTGCCCATGATCTCGGCGGCTATGTCAGGCTGCAACGCTTAAGCGATGGCCAGACGCTGTTTGAAACCCAACTGCAAGCGGCCGGTGAAGTCCCTGGCTGGCAGGGCCGTGCCTACTGGCGCGCCGACTTCTCTGCATTCAAGGAGCCCGGTCATTACCGGCTGGAGGCAATCACTGCCCCCATAGGCGCAGCCGCTACGGAGCAGCGCATTGTCCGCTCGACCCGCTTTGCCATCGGCCAGGATCTGCTGGCGAGCCACTGCCTCTCCGACGTCATTCACTACTTCAAGGGCCAGCGCGCCAGCGGCGCCTTCGATCGGGCCGACCGCACGGCCCGCCTGTTTGGCACCGACCAGCACAAAGATGTGCACGGCGGCTGGTTCGACGCCAGTGGCGACATGAGCAAGTACTTGAGCCACCTCTCCTACGCCAACTACCTCAACCCCCAGCAGACCCCCATGGTGGTGTGGGCCCTGCTCAAGTGCCGGGAACTGCTGGCCCCGCGCCGCGACATAGACGGGGTGAACCTCTGCAAGCGGCTCAATGACGAGGCGCAGCACGGCGCCGATTTTCTCTGCCGGATGCAGGGTGAGTCGGGCTTTTTCTTCATGACCCTGTTCGACAAGTGGAGCAAGGATCCCGCCCAGCGCGAGCTGTGCGCCTACGCCACCCAGCAGGGGATCAAATCCGCCAACTGGCAAGCCGGTTTCCGGCAAGGGGGCGGCATGGCCATCGCCGCCCTGGCCCGTGCCGCCCGCGAGAGCGTCAGCGGCGACTTCGATGCCAGCCGCTACGCTGAGGCAGCCAGACGCGGCTACTTGCACTTGTGCGAGCACAACCTCGCCTACCTGGATGACGGGGTCGAAAACATCATCGACGACTACTGCGCCCTGCTGGCGGCGGTGGAGCTGACCAAGACCCTGGGCCATGAGTGGCTAAGCGAGGCGAGAGTGTGGGCCGGCAAGCTTTGCGCCCGCCAGCTCCCCCATCCGGAGCAGGGTCACTACTGGTCGGCCAACGAGGATGGCTCGCGCCCCTACTACCACGCCGCCGAGGCAGGGTTGCCGGTGCTGGCGCTGCTGGAATATTTAGGCGTAGAGCCGGATCTGGGGCACAAGGCCCAGGTGCAAACCGTGGTGCAACAGGCGCTGGCCGCCGAGCTGGCACTTTGCACACAAGCGGGCAACCCCTTCTCCCTCGCCCGCCAATATGTGAAAGGGGTGAATGAAGCACCGCGCGTGAGCTTCTTTATGCCCCATAACAACGAATCCGGTTACTGGTGGCAGGGGGAGAATGCCCGGCTGGCCTCCCTGGCCGCCATGGCCTTTGCCGCCGCCGAGCAGCTCCCGCAGCAATCCGGGCCACTGCTCGGCTTCGGCCAGCGTCAGCTCGACTGGATCCTGGGGCAGAATCCGTTCAACGCCTGCATGCTGGCGGGCCACGGCATCAACAACCCGGGCTACACAGCCGGTTATCCCAATGCCCTCGGTGGCATCTGCAACGGCATCACCGCCGGGTTCGATGATGAAAACGACCTGGCCTTCATTCCTGAGCAGTACAAGGATCGGCTGGATCAGAACTGGCGCTGGGGGGAGCAATGGATCCCGCACGCCGCCTGGTTTGCCCTCGCCATCACTTGGCAGAGCGCGCAGGGAGGTCGCCATGATTGAGAGCGGCTCGGACATCATTAGCACTGGGGGAGAGCAGTGGATCCTCCATACATTCCGCCTGGTTTGCCCTGGCCATCAGCTGGCAGAGCGCACAGGGAGGACAGCATGATTGAGTACTGGGTCGGCGTGGATGGTGGCGGCACCCACACCCGCGCCCGCATTCGGGACAAGGCGGGCAAGCTCTTGGGCGAAGGGCGCGCCGCCGGATCCAACCTGGAGCTCGGCATAGAGGTCGCCCACACCAACGTGCTGGCCGCCATCGATCTGGCCAGGGTTGAAGCCGGATTAGGTAACGATTCACAGCAACGGATGGGGGTCGGTCTGGCACTGGCCTCCGCCGAGCTGGCGGAGTGCTATCACGCCATGCTCGAGATGCCCTTTCCCTTTGCCAGCGTCAGGCTCACCTCCGATGCCTTCGGTGCCTGCCTCGGTGCCTTTGGCGGCCAGGAGGGGGCCATCCTCATCGCCGGCACCGGCTCGGCCGGGCTCATCTATCGCCACGGTCAGCTGCACACCTGTTCCGGTCGCGGTTTTCCCATTTCGGATCTGGGCAGCGGTGCCTGGCTGGGGCTGCGCACTATCCAGCAATCCCTGCTCTGCCACGACGGCATCCTGCCCCCCAGCACGCTGGCCATCCGCTTGCTCGATCACTTCAAACGGGATCAGGCCGAAGTGGTGCGCTGGGCCGCCCGCGCCATTCCCGCCGACTACGGCCGCTTCGCCCCCTGGGTGTTCGATGCCGCCAGCGATGGCGACGAGCTTGCCTGCCAGCTGCTTGACGAGACCTGCGCCCAGCTGAATACCCTGCTGGAGGGGATGCAGCAGCTGGGAGCCAGCCAGATTGCCCTGCTCGGCGGCATCGGCATGCGCCTCGCTCCCCGGCTGGCGCACCTCAACCTGGTCAACCCCAAGGCCGATGCACTGGAGGGGGCCATACTGTTTGCCCAGTCGGAGTCGTTCCCATGTCTGCACTGCTGAGCCTTGTCCAATTTGATCTGCCCGCCGGCGGGGACAGGATCCCCCTCTGCCCGCTCCGGGGAATACCCATGCCTGCACTTTGGATCCCTCCCCGGGTTGACCAGTACCACAAGGAGATGATCGCCCTGTTTGTTCCCTTAACTCCATCAGAGGAATTTTCATGTCTGCACCCCTGATCCACACCCAGGTTGACCGACGCGATGGCGAGGACGTCTGGTTCCGATTCAGCCTGAGCCAGTTGCCGGCAGCCCCCTGGAAACTTCACTTCTGCCTGGCACGCCACATAGATCCCGCCTCCCTCGAAGGTGCCAGACTGGAGCGCCAGAGCGGCAGCTACAAGGTGCTGATCCCGGCCGAGGGGCAAAGCGAGCTGCGTTTTTGCTGTCGCAACACCCCCATCAAGCGATTGTCTGACATGCCGCAGGGCTTCTTCCTGAGCCTGCCCGAGGCGAGCACTGGCCCCCAGCTGATGCCGGTCACCCTGGTGGAACAAGAGCTGGGCCTGCCGCCAAGCGGGCCCGGCGCCCCGGATCTGCCCGAAGTCGAGCCCCTCGCCGGCATTGTGCCCCAGCCAGATCAGCTGGTGCTGCTGGAGGGCAACTTCCGGCTGGCGGAACGGGCTCATGTCAGCGGGCCCGGGTCGCTGACCGGCCTGCTGGCCCATTTCAACGAGCTGACAGGGCTGGCGCTGGAGCAGGATCATGATGCCGAGATCCGGCTGTTCGAGGCCCCTCTGGCTGCCGAAGCCTATCGCCTCACCATCACGCCGGAGGGGTGACCATAGCCGCGGCTGGCGAGGCTGGCTGGCGCCTCGGCCTGACAAGCCTGGCCCAGTGGGCTCTGCAGCACGGAGAGAGCCTGCCCTGCATCGAGCTGGTCGATGCCCCCCGCTTCGGTTTTCGCGGCATCTTCCTCGACTGCGCCCGCCACTTTCACCCCGTCGCTAGCCTCAAGCGCCTGCTCAAGCTGATGAGCCTCTACAAGTTCAACCGCTTCCACTGGCATCTGACCGATGACGAGGGGTGGCGGCTCGAGATCAAGGCTTTCCCGCAGCTGACAGAGATCGCCGCCTGGCGCGGCCACGATCTGCCTGTGGGGCCCCAGCTCAGTGGCGGCCCCGAGCCCTATGGCGGCTACTATACCCAAAGCGAGGTACGCGAGCTGGTGGCTTATGCCAGCGGGCTCGGCATTACCGTCATTCCCGAGATCGACATCCCGGGCCACTGCCATGCGGCCATCAAGGCGCTGCCCGGGCTACTGATCGAGGAAGCGGATCGCTCCCGCTACCTGTCGGTGCAATATTTCGACGACAACGTGCTCAACCCGGCCCTGCCCGGCACCTATCAGTTCCTGGAGGCGGTAATCGACGAGGTGTGCGAGCTGTTCCCGGGCCCCCTGGTACACATGGGGGGGGACGAGGTACCGACCGGAGTATGGACCGACAGCCCGGCCTGCCAGCAGTTGATGCAACGGCAGGGGTATCAGGATTGCCGCGAGCTGCAGGGCCACCTGCTGCGCCACTGCCAACAGTATCTGGCCAGCAAGGGCAAGCAGATGCTGGGTTGGGAAGAGATATTGCACGGCGACAAGGTGAGCCGGGATGCCACCATCTTCGCCTGGACCAGCTTCCAGGCTGGGCTGGATGCCGCGGCTGCGGGCTATCCCGTTGTGATGGCACCGGCCCAGCACCTCTATCTGGATCTGGCCTGGAGCCAGGATCCTCGCGAACCCGGCCTTTACTGGGCGGGCACCCTCAATCTGGAGCAGGTCTATCGATGTGATCCTGCCCCGGCCGATTTCCATGCCAACGATAACATCCTGGGGGTGCTGAGCCCATTATGGTCGGAACTGGTGACCTCTCGTGACCGTCTCGACTATATGTTGTTCCCGCGCATGCTGGCCACCGCCGAGGTGGCCTGGAGCGACGCCACCCGCAAGGCGTGGGATCACTTCGCCGCCCGCCTGCCGGGCCAGCTGCAGATCCTCGACCAGCTACAGGTGCGTTATCGGGTGCCACAGAGGTAGTGTTATCTTTCTGTCTGGCGACCTTTGGGTCGCCTTTTTTTACCATCCACCAACAAAAAACCAACTTTCCCCTACCATTCATCCGCCATTGTTGGCAAAATTCAGCCCCCTATGAAGCCGACTCGGCGCGCCCTGGCAATCACCTGCAACCACGCCCGGATCTGCCACAATAACAACGACAAAACTATCAACAAGAACATCGGAGCGTATTCCTATGGCTCGCAGAGACGTCCATACCCTGGACAGCGAAGTGGAGTTTCCTGCCGACGAACAACTCGTTTCCACCACCGACCTGCGCGGGGTGATCACCTACGCCAACCCCGCCTTCTGCCGCATCGCCGGCTACCCCGTTGAAGAGCTGGTCGGTCACAACCACAACCTGGTGCGCCACCCCGACATGCCCAAGGCCGCCTTTGCCGATCTGTGGGCCCGCCTTAAGGAGGGCAAGCCCTGGCGCGGCATGGTGAAGAACCGCTGCAAGGATGGCCGTTACTACTGGGTCGACGCCTATGTGACCCCCATCTACGAGGGGGGCAGGATCAGCGGCTACCAGTCAGTGCGCTGCAAACCGGAACCCCAGCTCAAGCGCGTCGCCAGCCAGACCTATCAGGCCCTGCTCAAGGCGGAGCGGGGCTCGGCCGGCAGCCTCCCCTCTTTCAACCGCGTGCGCCTGCCGGTGCTGGGCTTGCTGTTGCTCGGCCTGCTCGGCTGGGCCTTTCTCAGCAAGGGCGCCATGACAGCCCTGCTGATGCTGCTGCCCCTGCTGCTCATCGGTGGCGCCTACTGGCGTGAGCTCTTTGCACTACCGCTCTATCTGCAGCAACTCGGTCGCGAATACGACAGCCTGACCCGGCTGGTTTATTCGGGTGATGGCCCGGGCGCCATCGCCGATTTTCACATCAAGATGCTGCAGGCCCGCATCCGTACCGTGCTGGGCCGGATCAACGATGCGACCCATCCCCTGCAGACCCTGGCCACCAACCTGAAACAGGCATCCCATCAGGCTTGTCTCGACATCAACGAGCAGGATGCCCAGACCCAGCAGATGGCTGCCGCCATGACCCAGATGGCCAGCACGGCTCATGAGATTGCCCACAACATCCAGGACTCCAATGGTCAGGTCAACGAGGCACGCAGCCGCTGCGAGCACACCAACAAACAGCTGAGCCAGACTGAACAGCGCATCGAGCAGCTCGCCAAACAGGCTGAACTGGCGTTCAACTCTGCGGTAGAACTTGCCAGCGAGTCGGAGCGGATCGGCAGCGTGATGGGCGAGATCCAGGGCATAGCCGATCAGACCAACCTGCTGGCCCTCAACGCCGCCATAGAGGCGGCGCGGGCCGGTGAGCAGGGCCGCGGCTTTGCGGTGGTGGCCGACGAGGTGCGTACCCTGTCGACCCGCACCCACAAGGCGACCGAGCAGATCCAGGGCAGCATACAGCAGATCCAGCACACACTGGGACGCTGGAAGGGGATGATGCAGGAGAACCTGCAACAGACCCGCGAGTGCGCCGAGATGACCCGCCAGGGCGCCAGCAGCCTGCACTCGGTGCTGGAAGAAATAGAGCTGGTCACGGAACACTCCACCCAGATCGCCGCCGCCGCCGAGCAGCAACAGGCGGTGGTGGAGGAGATCAGCCGCAGCATCAACCAGATCTCCCAGTACTCCCAGGCCAATAGCCAGAAGATGCAGGAGGTCGACGACTCCAGTCAGGAGCTGCTGGAGCGCGCCAGGCAGCTCAAGGGGCTCAGTCAGACCTTTGGTTGACGCGGGTTGCCACCCCCACGACAGAAGCGCCACAATGGCGCTTCTGTCGTTTCTGGAGAGTCATGACCCATGAGAATGGAGCCAGCCCCTGCCCCCCTGAACAAGGTCGCCCGCATCGAGGCGATCCTCGCCCTGATCCCGACCGGCAAGGTGGTCAGCTATGGTCAGGTGGCCGATCTGGCTGGGCTGCCCGGTCGAGCCCGACTGGTGGGCAAGGTGCTGCGGGAAACGGACAAGGTGCTGCCCTGGCATCGCGTGCTGAGCTCAGGCGGCACCATTTCACTGCCAAAAGGGTCGACAGGCTTCATGGAACAGACGGGGCGATTGCAGCAGGAGGGGGTGCCTGTGGTAGGCGGAAGGGTAAAGATGCGGGAGTGGCAATGGCAGCCCGACCTCGCCGAGCTGCTATTCCTCATTCCTTTTTAAAGCGCTGCCATTTCTTGTTAAACCAGACCGCTGCGGTTTCTCGTGATGTTCTGTTGAGCCACAGCGCGGCTATCTGTCTTGGTTTCCTTTCGAATCAAAGAGCAGTCATGCCTCCTTGTTCCCTTTCAAGTCACAGTGTGAGGGGAGCCAGGATCTCGTCACTGCGCACCTGCACGGGTATGGTTTCATACTCCCGTTGCAGCAACACCAGCAGACTCTGCCTGTCCACTTCCAGCACATAGGCAGTCCCTTCCCGGGTCAAACAGGTCATTCCCGGCCGGATCTCGTTAATCTCCATCACAACCTCCGTGTACAGCGCTGCCATCCTTGCAGCCGTTTCAGTATACCGTCATCTCCCAACAAAAAGGCCCCTGCAAGGGGCCTCTTTCATCATAGTGTGAACTACGCGCCATCACGCCTTCTTCGACTTGGCCAGGCTCTCCTGCCACTTGCCGTTGTCGTAGTGCGCCGTCCAGCCCGTCGCCTTGCCGTTGACCTCCGTCATCACGTACTGCTCCTTGGTCTTGCGACTGAAGCGAACGATGGAGGCGTTACCGTCAGGATCTGACGCCGGGGCGTCAGCCAGGTACTGGTGCTTGGGCGAGAGGCGATCCTTGAAGCGCTTTAGCTCTTCCACCAGAGGTGCACGGGTCTCGCGGGATTTCGGGAAGTTGCTGGCGGCCAGGAACAGGCCAGCCGCCCCGTCACGCAGCACGAAGTATGCATCGGACTGGGTGCACTTGAGCTCGGGCAGCGGTACAGGATCTTCCTTCGGCGGCGCTATGTCGCCGTTTTTCAGGATCTTGCGGGTGTTCTTGCAGGTCTCATTGGTACAGCCCATGTACTTGCCGAAACGGCCGTTCTTGAGCTGCATCTCGCTACCGCAGCGATCGCACTCTATGCTGGGGCCTTCATAACCCTTGAGCTTGAACTGGCCCTTCTCGATTTCGTAACCGTCGCAATCCGGGTTGCGACCACAGACGTGCAGCTTGCGGCTGTCGTCGATGATGTAGGCGTCCATGGCGGTGCCACAGACACCGCAGCGGTGCTTGGCACGGAGCGCCTCGGTTTCGGCCTCGTCACCGTCAGTGGCGGAGACAAATTCGTCGGCGGAGACCAGGTTGATGGTCTTCTTGCAGCGCTCTTTCGGCGGCAGGGCGTAACCGGAGCAACCGAGAAAGACGCCGGTGGTGGCGGTACGGATCCCCATCTTGCGGCCGCAATCCGGGCAGTCGATGTCGGTCAGCACCATCTGGTTGGCACGCATGCCACCCTCTTCCGCATCCCGATCCGCTTTTGCCAGCTCCTGGGTAAATTCTTCGTAGAAGGCGTCCAGCACCTTCTTCCACTCCAGGCTGCCTTCGGCGATGCCATCGAGCTTGTCTTCCATCTTGGCGGTGAACTCGTAGTTCATCAGCTCGACGAAGTTCTCCACCAGACGGTCGGTGACGATTTCACCCATCTTCTCGGCGAAGAAACGGCGGCTCTCGACCCGCACATAACCGCGATCCACGATAGTGGAGATGATGGAGGCGTAGGTAGACGGACGGCCAATGCCGCGCTTTTCCAGCTCGCGCACCAGGGCCGCTTCGGTGAAGCGCGCGGGCGGCTTGGTGAAGTGCTGGCGCGGATCCAGCTTGATCAGTTTGAGCACCTCGCCCACTGTCACCGCAGGTAGCTGGCTGTCTTCGCCCTTGCGCCCCATGGGTGGCAATGCCTTGGTCCAACCGGCGAAGCGCAGGGTGCGACCACGGGCCTTGAGCTCGAACTCACCGGCCTTGACGGTCAGGGTGGAGGAGTCGTACTGGGCCGGGGTCATCTGGCAGGCCACGAACTGGCGCCAGATGAGATCGTACAGACGCATTGCATCCGGCTCCATGCCTTCCAGCATCTCGGCCGTCACCAGCACGCTGGAGGGACGGATCGCCTCGTGAGCCTCCTGGGCACCGGCCTTGGAACCATAAAGGTTTGGCTCGGCTGGCAGATAGGCTGCGCCATACTGCTCACCGATATATTCACGCAGCGCCTCGACCGCCTCTTTGCTGAGATTGGTGGAGTCGGTACGCATGTAGGTGATGTAACCCGCTTCATAGAGACGCTGGGCCATCATCATGGTCTTCTTCACCCCGAAGCTCAGACGGGTCGATGCCGCCTGTTGCAGGGTGGAAGTAATGAAGGGGGCTGACGGCTTGGAGCCGGTCGGCTTGTCTTCCCGGTTCACCACCTTGTAGTCGACCCCTTCCAGGGCGGCCACGGCGGCAAAGGTCTCGGCCTGGGTGACCGGCTTGAAGTCGGCGCCGTTGCGGCTGACCACTTCCATGCGCAGATCGGCCTTGTCACCGGTCAGCAGATCGGCGTTGAGATCCCAGAACTCGACCGGTACGAACGCCTTGATCTCGCGCTCTTTATCGACGATGAGACGCACGGCAACAGACTGCACCCGGCCGGCAGAGAGGCCACGGGCCAGCTTCTTCCAGAGCAGGGGGGAAACCATGTAGCCCACCACGCGGTCGAGGAAACGACGGGCCTGCTGGGCATTGACGCGGTGGATGTTCAGCTCGGATGGCTGAGCAAATGCTTCCTGAATCGCAGTCTTGGTGATCTCGTTGAACACCACCCGCTTGTAGCGGCTGTCGTCACCACCGATGATCTCGCGCAAGTGCCAGGCGATGGCCTCTCCCTCTCTATCCAAGTCGGTTGCGAGATAGATGGTGTCAGCCTTGGCGGCCAGACTTTGCAACTCACTGACCACTTTCTCTTTGCCGGGCAAAATCTGGTAGTTGGCCTGCCAGCCTGCGGTCGGATTGATCCCCATCCGTGAGAACAGGGCATTGCGATCCTTGGCAGCCTTCTCTGATTCGCTCAGCTTGATACCGCGAATGACAGGTTTTTTGGGCTCGTTGCTGGCGCTGCCACTGGTGGGCAGATCGCGAACATGACCGACGCTGGATTTCACCACGTAGTCCTTGCCCAAATATTTATTGATGGTCTTGGCCTTGGCCGGAGACTCCACTATGACCAGTGATTTGCCCATGCTGTAACTATTATCCTCATTGCACCCGACGGGGTTGGTGTGCGGTTTTGTGGGGCTGTATAAGAGATTTGACGCGAAAAAGCAATCTTGTGAGCAAATTAGCTCACCCGCCCGAACCACCTGACCTCTTTATTTATTAATGCGAAGCCGAGCCTTGGGAAGCAACCGCTTTTTTATTTTTATGCCATATCAACCCCTTTTTTATATTTGAAACGACATAACAAACCGCTCTTGCAACATAACAAACCACTTTGGTTATCAGCTTGTTACAAAAGACAAAATCTCCTTATAATGGCTGCATCCCGCAGCTTTGTGCGCGGAAGGAACCGCTACCCATATAAAAATCGAAAGGATGTACTTAATGAAGCACTTCGAGGTCAATTTCGACGGCCTGGTCGGCCCGACCCACAACTATGCGGGCTTGTCCTACGGCAACGTTGCCTCCCAGAGCAATGCCAAGGAAGCGTCCAATCCCAAGGAGGCGGCCAAGCAGGGGCTGCGCAAGATGAAGGCGCTGACCGAGCTTGGCATGACCCAGGGGGTGCTGGCACCGCAGGAGCGGCCGGATCTGGCTACCCTGCGCCGCCTCGGCTTCACCGGCAATGATGCAAGCGTGCTGGCCCAGGCCGCCAAACAGGCACCTGCCGTGCTGGCCGCCTGTTTTTCGGCCTCCAGCATGTGGACTGCCAACGCCGCCACCGTCTCCCCGAGTGCCGATACCCAGGATGGCCGCATTCACTTCACCCCCGCCAACCTGACCAACAAGTTCCACCGCTCCCTCGAACCCGAGGTGACGGGCCGCATACTGCGCGCCGTGTTCAACAACGACCGTCACTTCTATCACCACCAGCACCTGCCGGAAAACGATCACTTTGGTGACGAGGGCGCCGCCAACCACACCCGACTGTGTCGTGCCTACGGCGAATCCGGGGTCGAGCTGTTCGTCTATGGCCGCAGCGCGTTTGATGTCTCCCAGCCCGCCCCCAAGCGCTATCCGGCCCGCCAGACCCTGGAAGCCAGCCAGGCCATCGCTCGCCTGCACGGGTTGAGTGAAGAGAGTGCCGTCTTCATCCAGCAGAATCCGGACGTGATCGATCAGGGGGTGTTTCACAACGACGTGATAGCGGTAGGCAACCAGAACCTGCTCTTCTTCCACCAGCAGGCGTTTCTCAATACCGAGTCTGCGCTGGTCGAGGTGCGCAACAAGTTCGGCGAAGGCGAGCTGCACTTCATCGAGGTACCGACTGCCGAGGTGTCGGTACAAGATGCGGTGAAATCCTATCTGTTCAATACCCAGATCCTGACCCTGCCGTCCGGCGAGATGGCGATCATCGCCCCCACAGAGTGTCGTGACAATCCGGCGGTATCGGCCTACCTCGGCAAGCTCATCGCCCAGGGCACCCCCATCAAGCAGATACACTACATGGACGTGAAGCAGAGCATGCGCAACGGCGGTGGCCCCGCCTGTCTGCGGCTGCGGGTCGCCATGAACGATCAGGAGCTGGCGGCGGTCAATCCGGCCTGCCTCATCAACGACAGCCAGTTCGCCCGGCTGGATCAGTGGGTGGATCGCCACTACCGCGACAGTCTGGCGCTGGATGATCTGCGCGACCCGGCACTGGTACAGGAGTCCCGTACCGCACTGGACGAGCTGACCCAGATCCTCAAACTCGGCTCCGTCTACCCCTTCCAGCGCTGAGAACCTGTTCACGATCTTGCTGCGACAGAATGATAAACAGAGAGCCGGGCAATGCCCGGCTCTCTTGTTTCAACTCATTGAACTGTGCCTCAGCGCCAGGGACTATGCTGCCACAGCCGGCCGAGACTCGATTCCAGCGCCAGGCCCGCCTGCTGGCCCAGCTTCTGGGTCAGGCTCTTTGGCTTGCGATAGCTGATGCCGACCACCTTGTGGTGGCTGGCCTGGGCCAGCAGGTAGTCGTCGCTGGTGCAGAGGGTATCCACCAGCCCCAGCCCCTTGGCCTGGCTCGCCAGCCAGTGTTCCCCCGTGGTGACACTGTCTATGTCGAGGTGGGGTCTGTGCTCGGCCACGAACGCCTTGAACCGCTCGTGGATGGCGCCCAGCTCCTCACGAAACTTTTCCCGCCCCAGATCGTCGTTCTCACCGAACATGGTAATGGTGCGCTTGTACTGGCCAGCGGTGTGCATCTCGAATTCGATGTCGTGCTTTTTCAAGAGCTTGTTGAAGTTCGGCAACTGGGCAATCACACCGATGGAGCCGACGATGGCAAAGGGCGCCGCCAGTATCTGATCTGCCACGCAGGCCATCATGTAGCCGCCGCTCGCCGCCACCTTGTCGATGGCTACGGTGAGCTTGATGCCCTTGTCCCGCAGTCGCTGCAGCTGGGAAGCTGCCAGGCCATAGCCATGGACCACACCGCCGCCGGACTCAAGACGCAGCAACACCTCGTCACCGGATTGGGCGACCCCTATCACGGCGCTCACCTCTTCTCGCAGGGAAGCCACCTCTTTGGCATCCATGCTGCCGTTGAAATCGAGCACAAACAGGCGGCTGCGTTCGTCTTCCGTCTTGGCGCGCGCCTTGTGTTCGGCCTTGCGCGTTTTCTCCAGCAGCTTGCGCTCGGTCTTGCCGGCCAACGCTGCCTGCAATTGATAACGCCCCTGCTCCAGCTCGCTGGAGAGATCGGTCACCACCAGCTCACCCTTGCGGGACTTGGGCTGACGGCTGCTGATCACCATCAGGATGACGGCAGCTACGGCCAGCAGTAAGGTGAGGGTCTTGGCCAGGAACAGCCCATATTCGGTCAAAAATGCCACTTGATGCTCCGCTCAGTGTTCGAGTTTTTCACATTCTAGGGAGTTTGCAGGGCTCGCGCAAAAACTCTGCGACAGTGGCTCAAAAAACAGACTCGACAATCACAACCCCTCTATTTTCTTCACATTTTTGCCGTCTCATACTGGTCAAATGCCGTGCGGGATCAGTACACTTGCCCCTCTATTGCCGCGCGCATCTGCCACGAATTTGTTAACAGGAGTTGTCATGCTCGATTATCAGGCACCCCGGGATCTGCTCAAGGACAAGGTCATTCTGGTCACAGGTGCCGGTGACGGCATAGGCCGCGAAGCGGCGATCACCTATGCAGCCCACGGTGCGACCGTGATCCTGCTCGGCCGCACCAGTGCCAAACTCGAGGCTGTTTATGACCAGATTGAGGCCGCCGGTTATCCCCTTCCCGCCATAGTGCCGGTGGACCTGAAAGGAGCAACCGCCGCCCACTACCGCGGCATGGCCGAGACCTTCGCCCAGCAGTTTGGCCGCCTCGACGGCGTACTGTTCAACGCCGGCCTGCTAGGCACCCTCTCCCCCTTCGAACATATTCAGGAGAAAGAGTGGGACGAGGTGATGCAGGTCAACGTGAAATCCGAATTCCTGCTGACCCAGGCGCTGCTGCCGCTGATCCGCCAGACCGCCAGGGAGCATGGTGAGGCCTCCATCGTCTACACATCCTCCAGCGTGGGACGCAAAGGCCGCGCCTACTGGGGCACCTACGCCATCTCCAAGTTCGCCATCGAAGGCATGATGGAAGTGCTGGCCGACGAACTGGAAAACACGGCTGTGCGAGTCAACACCCTCAACCCGGGCGGTACCCGCACCAAGATGCGCGCCAGCGCCTTCCCGGCGGAAGATCCCCAGCAACTCAAGACGCCGGCCGACCTGATGCCGCTCTATCTCTACCTGATGGGACAGGACAGCCGTGGCAAAACCGGTCAGACCTTTGTGGCCCAGCCCAAATAAATCAACAAAATAACCGGAACCCTGCACCGCATGGGGTTAAATTCAATAGGGTGTCGTCGGCACCCTGTCGAAGGCCTTTATCAGATCCGATCCCTTATCAGGTTGAGATATGTTTCGTCCCAAGAGCACGTTTGAGCAATGGCGGATCTTTCAGGCCGTGGTGGACTGCGGCGGTTATGCCCAGGCCGCCGAGGCGCTGAACAAGAGCCAATCCTCTCTCAATCATGCGGTGGCCAAGCTGCAGCAGAGTCTGGGAGTGCCCCTGCTGGAAGTGAGGGGGCGCAAGGCGGTATTGACGCCTGCAGGGGAGATCTTCCTCAAGCGGGCCCGTCAGCTCAGCCAGCAGGTGGAAGAGCTGGAAAACCTGGCCAACAACCTGGAGCGGCAGTGGGAGCCGCAGATCAATCTCTATGTTTCCGTGCTGCAACCGCGGGAGCGTCTCTATCGGGCACTGGCCAACTTCTATCCCCGCAGCCGGGGCTGCCGCGTCAATCTGCACGAGCGCATTCACTGTCACTTCAATGCATTGCAGGTAGGGGATCTCATGCTGTCCGAACACCTGCCCCAGGATCGCACCGGCCTGCCGCTGGACGAAGTATGCCTGCTGCCGCTCTGCTCGGCCGAACATCCCCTCGCCGCCCTGACGGGGGCCGTCTCCACCGAGGAGCTCGCCAGCCACAACCAGATAAGCTTGCATCCCCCCATCCACCGCTCAGTGGACTGGAACGATGCGGACGACACCGGCTGGAAGGCGACCCACTATCACGAAGCCATCGCCATGCTCAAACTCGGCCTTGGCTATGCCTGGTTGCCCCGCCATCTGGTGCAGGAGGAGCTGGGCAGCGGCGCCCTGGTACCGCTGGATCTGGAGAGCGGCAACGAGCGCCACCTCTATACCTATCTGCTCACCCCGTCAGCCGATACCCTGGGTCCGGCCACCGAACTGCTGCTGCGCTGTCTGCGCAACGAATATCAGACCGATAACGACAAGTAACCTCGGTCAGCGACAGCGATACTGATATCTCAGCTCACGCCATCAACGGCCGATACCCTGGGTCCGGCCACCGAGCTGCTGCTGCGCTGTCTGCGCAACGAATATCAGACCGATAACGACAAGTAACCTCGGTCAGCGACAGCGATACTGATATCTCAGCTCACGCCATCAACGGCCGATACCCTGGGTCCGGCCACCGAGCTGCTGCTGCGTTGCCTGCGCAACGAATATCAGACCGATAACGACAGATAAGCCCAAGCCGTCAGGCTGCCTGCGTCACCCATCGCCAACCGGTCACAGACCCGCCTTACACATTGGGTACCCGCCAGCAGGCGGCCAGTGCCGCCATCGCCAGTGCGGTCGCCACCATGAAGACACCGTGAAAGCTCCAGATCTCGGCCACGGTTCCCGCTATGGCCCCCGCCATGATGGAACCGGTGCGTATGCTGTTGGCAAACAGGGTAGTCGCCACCCCGGCGCGCCCCGGCATCAGATCCTGGAAGTAGGACATACCGATCCCCGCGACTATGCCGATGAAGATGGCGTTAAGCAGTTGCAGCGCTATGAGGGCAGGCTGGCTCGACAAGGTGACCAACCCCAGGTAGAAAAACACCCCGGCCAGCACGGCCACCAGCATCATGGGGCGCTTGCCGAAGCGCTGGGTGTAGTAGCCTGCCAGCAACATGAAGGGGATTTCCAGGGCCGCAGCCGTACCCATCAATACACCCGCCAGTTTCTCCTCCAGCCCCAGCTCGCGGGTAATGTAGAGCGGCATGTTGATGAGATACATGCTGTTGCAGGTCCACATCAGGGTGGAGGCGATAAACAGTGCCCGCACCGACGGGTCCCGCCAGCTGCTGACCCGTTCCACCTCGGTATTTGGCGTGGGCAACGGCAGGGAGGGCAGCCAGCGCCACACCACCAGCGCGCAGACAAGGTAGGCAAAGGCGGAGGCGAGATACATCACCTCGAAGCCATAGCCGATGGCCAGCGCGAAGGCGATGGGGGGACCAATCACCCAGGCCAGGGAAAACTGGGCCCGCAGCACTGAGCTGAACATGTCCGCTCGCTTGTTGCGGCTGTCGGCATATTCACGGGCCAGGGCAAACAGCTGGGGGCTGGCAGTAGCTGCCAGACTGGCCAGCACGACCCCCAGGCTCACCAGCAGCCAGTAGTTGCGATTCCAGGCGAACAGCAGGGAGAGCACCACACCCGCGAAGCAGCAGCGCAGGATCAGCTGCTTGCGATCCCCCTTGCTGTCGGAGCGGTGGCCGAGCCACTGGCTGATGAGGATGCCGACCACAGCGTTGACGGTGTAAAAGAGCCCGACCAGCAAGGGGCGCACCTGCACCTCTTCGGCCAGAAACAGGCTCAAGGTCGGTACCTGGAGCGCTACTGCCACCCCGGTCATAAAGGTCACGGCCAGAAAAGAGAGGGAGACGGGATCACGCCTCTGCAGGGCTGTGGTCAGCAAGCTCATAGGATTACCACTGGATTGGGGGATAAAAACTGGCCAAAATTCGGCAAGTGCATGAAATGGCGCCGCTTATTTTATGTCATTATCAAGAGTTACCTCAAGGCTTGCGACCCCGCGCCCGACCCCGTACATTGAAAGCCCACTGGCCAGTATAAGGATTTCACATGTTTGATTTTGACCGGGAAATAGATCGTCGCGACACCATGAGCCTGAAATGGGACAAGTACAAAGGCGAGGACGTGCTGCCCATGTGGGTTGCCGACACCGACTTTGTCTCGCCGCCCGCCGTCGTCGAGGCCCTCACCAAACGGGTCGCCCACGGTATCTTCGGTTACTCGCGCCCCTCTGCCCGGCTGATCGAACTCATCATGGCGCGTCTGGCAAGCCGCTACGGCTGGACCATACAGCCAGAGTGGCTCATCTTCCTGCCCGGCGTGGTACCGGGTCTGAACCTGGCGTGCAAAGCCTGGAGCCAGCAAGGCCGCGGCATCATCACCCCCAAGCCGGTTTACTACCCCTTCCTGCAAGCCCCCGGTTTCAACGACCGTCCCCTGCTCACAGTCCCCATGGTGGAAGAGGAGGGTCGCTGGGTGCTGGATCTGGAAGCGCTGGAACGTCAGGCCCCGTTTGGTGATCTGCTGCTGCTGTGCAACCCGCACAACCCGGGTGGGACAGTGTTTACCCGCGAGGAGCTCGAAGCCATCGATGCCATCGCCGAGCGCCACAATCTGGTGGTCTGCTCGGACGAGATCCATTGCGATCTGCTGCTGGACAAAAATGCCCGTCACATACCCTATGGCGCCGTCAGCCCGGAAGCCGCCGATCGCTGCGCCGTCATGATGGCACCGAGCAAGACCTTCAATATTGCGGGTCTGTGCTGCGCCTTCGCCGTGGTGCCCAACCCCCGCCTGCGCCTCAAGCTGCAACAGGCAATGCGCGGCATCAGCGCCGACGTCAACCTGCTGGGCTTTGTCGCGGCCGAAGCGGCCTACGAAGGGGGCGCCCCCTGGCTTTCCGAACAGCTCGACTATCTGGCCGCCAATCTGGCGCTGATCGAGCAGGCGGTCGCCCGCTGGCCTGGCGTCACGCTGGCTCTCCATCAGGCGACCTACCTCGCCTGGATCGATGTCAGTGCGCTCGGGCTCGAGGATCCCATCGCCTTCTTCGAACAGGCGGGAGTGGGACTCTCCCCCGGCGCCCAGTTCGGCAATGGTCAGTTCGTGCGGCTCAACTTCGGTTGCACCAGGGCACGGCTGACCGAGGCACTGGCTCGGATGGAGAAAGCGATCCAGACTCGCATCTGACGGCAATAGCGTATATTTTTGCAGCTGCATGTCGGCGGCAACCAACTACGCTTGAGCGCAGTCGTTGCGGGCCACAATGGCTGACTCCATTGTGGCCCGCCGCTGAATAGACAACATGAGACGTCATACGGGATGGGCCAGGCCCATCCCTTTTATCAGCCATTGATCCGGTTCACTATGTACCCAAGCCCCTTGCACCACCTGCCTGCCCTGCTACGAATCACCCTGCCCTTGCTGGCTGCTGCCCTGGCACTGCCCCTGCACGCCACCACGCCCACCAATCTCACCATTGGCACAGGGGCGCTCAACGGCGTCTACTATCCGACCGGAGGCGCCATCTGCCGCTTGCTGAACGAAGAGAGTGCCAGCAAGGGGCTGCACTGTTCGGTGCAGAGCACGTCAGGTTCGCTGGCCAACTTGAAGGAGCTGGGCCAGGGCAAAATCCAGCTGGCACTGGTGCAATCGGATGTGGTTCATCATGCCGCCAAGGGCACAGGCCCCTTCGTGGGCCAGCCGCCCAACGACCGGCTTCGCAGCCTGTTCAGGCTCCATCAGGAGTCGCTGACCCTGCTTGCCAGCGCCACCAGCAGCATCACTACCCTGGCTGACATCGAAGGCAAGCGGGTCGATCTGGGCAACCCGGGCTCGGGGGAGCGCGTCACCAGTCAGGCTCTGCTCGATGCCATGGGTTGGCAGGCAAGCAGCTTTGCCCCCGTCATCCCGGCCGCAGTCAACAGTCGGCTGGAAGGGCTCTGCGATGGCACTCTGGATGCCGCTTTCGTGGTGGCGGGCCACCCCAATCAGGGCATAGGGGACCTGACCGGTCGCTGCAAGGCGCGTATCATCCCTATCGAAGGGGAGCAGATCGACCGCCTGCTCAAGCATCACCCTTACTATCAACACAGCCGGATCGGCGCCAACCTCTATCCCGGACAGCCCACCAGCGTCAGTACCTTCGCCGTTACCGCCGAGTTGATCGCACTGGACAGCCTGCCCGAAGCCGAGGTGCGCACAGTGCGGGACGTGCTGACCGCGCGGCTCAAGCAATTTACCCGATTGCACCCGGCACTGACGCCCCTCACCCAGGACTCCATGCTGGCCGCGGCAGACGTACCGCGCCATCCGGGCATGGAGGACGCCGCTCTGCCACTGCCGTCACTGACACCTGAATCCCTGACTGCCTCTGCGACAGAAGTGTCGGCGGCAACCCCCGCAATGGAAGCGACCTCGGCGGCGCACGCCAGCAGCGAGGTGACCGCCCCCCCGGTAGGCACATCCGCCCCGGTGGCAACCCAGCCCGTCGCGGTACCGCCCACCTCGGCCGCCATGGCGACTCAACCCGGAGTGGCAGCTCCCCCGTCGGCGGCAACGACAACGCAAGCAACCGTGACTATGCCCGCCTCGGCGGCAGTCTCTCCGGCAGCGGTTGCCACTGGGGCGACAAGCGACACAAAAGGGGGCTCGCCAAGCGCGACCGGTTCAACGAACGACGCGAGCCAGCCCTTGCCCGCCGCGCCCTCGGCGAGCATCCCCACCCAGTGATCCCGGGGATACCCAAGGCAAAGAGGCCACCCATACGGGTGGCCTCTTTTTTTGTATCGTTTTATATCCCTTGGCCCGGCACACACAACGGGAATGAAGGCGATAGATATACCGTTTATTTCAGCCGTCAAACCTTGCCTGTTATCGGTTGTGATCGCGGCCGGACAAGTGACAACTCCCCCCGGCTTATCCGAAACCGGCTCAGCGCTCAGCCGTGGGCTGCGGGGGATGGTAGGCATCCGGCCTTTGTATCTCCTCCTCCACCCAGTGCAGCAGCTGCTTGATGGCCCGTGACAACACCTGATTCTGACGCACCACGTATCCTAAGCTGGTGCCGGGAAAGTCGGTCAATCTGGTCACGGGGGCTGTGAGCTTGAGGCGCGGATGGAGCGAGAAGTCCGGCACAATGGCCACTCCGAATCCCGCCTCGGCCCAGTCGAGCTGGGCGTCCACGCTGCCCACCTCCATGATGCGACAAGTAGGCAAACCGAGCAGAGGCAAGGAAGGGTCTATCAGCGCCCGGGTACGGGTGTCGTGACCGAGCAGGATCAGGGTCGGCTCATCGAGGGGATCGCTCTCTCCCGCCTTCGCCCGCGCTTGCCAGCGGGCCAAGCCGTGTCCCAGCGCGCACCAGGTCACTTGCTGCAACTCTGTGTAGAACAGAGGTTCGCTGCGCTTTTGCGCCATCACGAAGCCGAGATCCGCCTTGCCAGCCTTGACCAGCTCGGCCGCCTGATCCGACGTGGTATTGAACAAGGTGAGGTCGATGCCGGGAAACTCCTGCTTGAAACGCTGGAACGGCTGGATCAGCAGCAAGCGGGAGATGATGTCGCTGGCGGCGATGGCAAGCGTGCCCTGACTCAGCTGATTGAGGGCATTGAGGTCGGATTGGCACAGCAGCAACTCATTGATGGCGCGCTCGGCACTTTGCAACAGGCGCTCCCCCGCCTGGGTCAGCCGGAACGGGCTGCGTTCAATCAGCTTGACCCGGGTAGCCTGCTCCAGATTTTTGAGGTGCAGGCTGACATTGGGCTGGGTCATGTGCAGTTCGGTGGCGGTGTGGCCGAAGTGCTGCAACCGTGCCAGGGTGACGAAGGTTTGCAGCCAGTGAATATCCAGCATGGGGATCCTTTTGTTTTCCACCTATGCGCACCTTATGCCGGCCAGTGCAGCAGCACAGGTGTCTTGCCGATAACGCTGTTGTAATTATATGGTTCTCTTATCGGAATTATAAAGATAATTAATTTTTCTAATCCGCCTTAGCCTCCTAGGATGAACGCCTAACGTCTTAGGAGAAAGAGTCATGTCGTCTATCGTAGTCGTAGGTGCTAACTGGGGTGATGAAGGCAAAGGCCGCATCGTCGATTATCTGGCAGGTCAATCCGCCGCCAGCATCCGTTTTCAGGGCGGCAACAACGCCGGCCACACCGTCGTCAACGACCTGGGCACCTTCAAGCTGCACCAGTTGCCGAGCGGCGTATTCAACCCGGAGTGCCTGGTTGTCCTCGGCCCTGGCATGGTCATCAGCCCGGAGCCGCTGACCCGCGAGCTGGCTGAAGTGAAAGCCGCCGGCGTGACCCCTAAACTGGCCATCTCTGATCGCGCTACCTTCTGCCTGCCGATCCATGCGCTGGAAGATACCCTGGAAGAAGTCCGTCTGGGTGATGGCGCCTATGGCTCCACCCGTCAGGGCATTGCACCGGCTTACGGTGATCGGGTCATGAAAAAAGCGATCCTGGTCGGCTGGCTGAAACAGCCTGAAGTGCTGGTCGAGCGCATCCAGTTCTTCCTCGACTGGAAACTGCCGCAGCTCAAAGCCCTCTACCCGAGCTTCGAGTTCAGCCAGACCGCCCAGGAAATGGCCGACTGGCTGCTGGAAGTGTCCGCACCCTGGATCGACGCCGTCTGCAACGTCAGCGAGCCGCTCAAGGCCATCCAGGCCCAGAATGGCACCCTGCTGTTCGAAGCCCAGCTTGGCGCCGGCCGTGACCTCATCTACGGCGAATACCCCTGGGTGACCTCTTCCCACGTTTCCGGCGCTTATGCCGGCATCGGTGGCGGCCTGCCGGCCCTGCGCCCCGAGCGCGTGATTGCCGTGGCCAAGGCGTTCAGTACCTCTGTCGGTACCGGCACCCTGATCACCGCCATGGAGAACCAGGAAGAGTTCCGCAAGTTCGCCAACGAGTTCGGTGCCACTACAGGCCGTCCCCGTGACATCGGCTACTTCGACGCCGTTGCCACCAAGCAAGGTCTGGAGATCCAGGCCGCCAACGAGATCGCCCTGACCAAGCTGGACTGCCTCTCCGGCATGCCGGATCTGAAGATCTGTGTGGCCTACGAAGGTGCCAACACCGAGAACCCGATCTGGCCACAGACCGCCGGTCTGAAGCCGGTGTACGAGTCCATGGAAGCCTGGAGCGAAGACATTTCCCACATCCGCAAGTTCGAAGACTTGCCCAAGGCTGCCCAGCACTATGTGCTGCGTATCGAAGCCCTGCTGGGTGTGCCGGTCCCCATGGTCTCCGTCGGCCCGGGCCGTGAGCAGATGATACTGCGCTAAGCCGCCTGCTCTTCTGTCAGCACAATGTCAAAACCGGCCTCCATGAGGCCGGTTTTTTATGGTCGCCACACCACCAGCCGCCCACTCCCTTGCCGTCTCACCCCGCCGTACCAATCTTTTACCTTCCAGATGCAGACCTGCTCACAATCAGCCACCTGAAACCTGATATTGAGCCTTGATGTTGCACCAGGCTGACCCTCTTTCGCTAGACTGATCCCCTCATCCATAAAGGAGCACCACAATGAAATTACCCCTGCGTTCCGCCCTGCTCTCCCTGCTGTGCGTGGCGGCCCTGCCCGCCTCTGCCATGACCTTGAAGAGCACGGACATTCAGGAAGGCCAGCTGATGGACAAGGCGTTCAGCTTCAACGGCTTCGGCTGCAAGGGGGAAAACCGCTCGCCCCAGCTGAGCTGGCAGGATCTGCCGGCCGGCACCAGGAGCATCGCCATCACGGCCTATGATCCCGACGCCCCCACCGGCAGCGGCTGGTGGCACTGGCTGGTGGTGAACCTGCCCGCCAATCAGAGCGAGCTGGCCAGCAACGCCTCCGGCAAACTCAAACAGGGTCTTGAGCTCGGAACCGACTTCGGCAGCCAGGGCTACGGCGGCCCCTGCCCGCCCGCCGGGCATGGCATGCACCGCTACCAGTTCACCGCCTGGGCTTTGCCTCAGGATCTCGAGGTCAAGGCAGATACCCCGCCCGCCATGGTAGGCTACATGCTCAATGCCATGGCGCTGGGCAAGGCCACCCTGACCGCCACCTTTGTCACCCCCTAGGAGCCCGCCGGATGAGCACTCCCTTGCTGCAACTGAATCACTATTTCGGGATCCGCGAGCAGCCCCTGCACAGGGTGCTCATCTATGCGCCGACCCTCATCTGGGTGCAACAGGGCCAAAAGCTGCTGTGGTGGCAAGACAGGCGCCTGTCGTTTGACAAGGGGAGCTGGCTGCTGATCCCGGCAGGCCACCAGCTCACCTTCATCAATCAGCCCGAGCAGGGCAAGTTCAGCTCCCATGCCCTGACCCTGCTGGCCCCGCCCCCCGCCGAATGGCTGAGCAGCGCCCCGCCCACCCTGCAGAGGGAGCCGCGCCTTGAGGTGAACCCGGCGCTGGCGGTCTGCTTCGAGCTGGTCTGCTCCATGGCCAACCGCACGCTGAGCCAGGCCACCCAGATCCAGCTGCTGCACGGCTTCTATGCCGAGCTGCACGCCGCCAATGCCCTCGACCTGCTGTTTCCCGCCAGCACAATGACGCTCGGGGAGCGGCTGGCCCGCTACCTCGGGGTGGAGCCAGGCGCCGACCATACACTCGAGACCATAGCCCCACACTTTGCCATGAGCCGCGCCTCTCTGGTGCGCAAGCTGGCCGCCGAGGGGCGCAGCTTTCGCCAGCTGCTGACCCAGGTGCGCATGAGCCACGCCCTCACCCTGCTGCAACAGGCCCTCACTCCGCTGGAGGTGGCCCTCGCCTGCGGTTATGACTCTCCCAGCCGTTTCGCCGCCCGCTTCAAGCAGGAGTTCGGCCTGCCCCCCCATCAATATCTGCGCACCTGCCCTTCTGTTAACGCACAGCGCAGGGTAAATAGTGGCTGAGACAGCCTCTGGCATATCGTGCAACGTGGTTACATCCGCCAACTGTGACTGACCCGCTCTGTCATGCCTGCTGACCGACACAATTAGTAGCGGGGTCCGCCGCGTCGGGTTAGAGCCGTGTCATTTTTCCGGAAAAAGAAGCGGGCCCAGTACAAGCACCCAAGCCATCCCTTGGGGTTGCTCAGTCGTGAGCAAATGGCCTGTTAATGTCGCGACTCGGGCGGCGGCTTCTTGACGTCAGGGCGGCCTTCTCTGGACAAGCGCGATCGGATGCTTGCCGTCATCACACTTTGCCCGGCTTGAAAACGTAACCATTTGAACTGAGTTCACAGATCGGCGTTTTGCCTGTCCAAGCCCGCCACTATGCCACCTAGAATGAGCCCCATTGACGGAATCTGGTCCGGTTACCCTTGCTCAAGGAATGGCTTATGCGTCGCTCTCCTCGCTTCTCTCCCCTCTGGCTCGCCCTGCTGGCTGGCCCCCTGTGTTCAGGCCTGGTGCAGGCCTCCCCCGAGGTGCATCTCTATGTGGATGGCAAACCTGTGGCCGAGGCGCTGACGCTGGACAAGGGCACCGTCAGCCTGACCCACAAGCTGGACAAGGGCAGCCACCAGATCCGCATCGGCGATGCCGGCAACAGTTGCGGCACCAGCTTCGGTCCGGCCGAGGCCAAGCCGCTCCCCTTCGGCACCGCCCAGCCCATGGACAAATGCGCCAAGGGGACAAGTTTCACCCTGCGGGTGATGCTGGCCGGGGACTACGAGTTTACCTTCAACCCCGATACCCCCAGCCTCAAGGTGCTGCGGGCGACCAGGAAGAGCGAGTTCAAGCGCCAGCCCCCGGCAGAGCCCTGTATCGCCTGGGATGGCGGCCCTGTGACGGTGTCGCTGAAGGGAGTCTGGCCTGACGGCACCCGGCTGCGGGATGCCTACTCAAAACAGGAGGCCGTGGTCAAACAGGGCAAGCTGACCCTGACTCCGAGCAAGGAGAGCGGCGGCCTGCTGCTGCTCGAACCGGTCAAGGCAGCCAAGCCAGCGCCGTTCAGCTGGGATCAGGCGAGCGTCTATTTCTTGCTGACCGATCGCTTCCACAACGGCGATCCCGCCAACGATCACAGCTTCGGCCGCCAGAAGGATGGTCAGGACGAGGTCGCCACCTGGCACGGCGGCGATTTCAAGGGGCTGACCGAGAAGCTCGACTACATCAAGAGCCTCGGCATGAACGCCATCTGGATCACTCCCATGGTGGAGCAGGTACACGGCTTCATCGGCGGCGGCGAGCAAGGCAACTTCCCCTTCTACGCCTACCACGGCTACTGGGCACTGGATTTCACCAAGATCGATCCCAACTACGGCGACGAGGAGAGCCTGAGAACCCTGGTGGACGAGGCCCACAAGCGCGGCATGCGGATCATCCTCGATGTGGTGATGAACCACGCCGGTTACGCCACCCTGGCCGATCTGCAGGATCTGGGGCTCACCGATCTGACCCAGAACACCGGCAAACTGCCGGCCCGCTGGAACGAATGGCGTCCGAGTGGCGGCCTCAACTGGCATGGCTACAACCAGTTTATCGACTACCAATCACCAGACTGGAACAAGTGGTGGGGCCCTGACTGGGTGCGCGCCGGCCTGCCCGGTTACCCGCAACCCGGCACAGACGACGTCACCGGTTCGGTGGCGGGGCTGCCGGACTTCCTCACCGAATCGACCAAACCGGTAGGTCTGCCGCCACTGCTGGCAGCGAAAAAAGATACCAGAGCCAAGGCGCTGCCCAATGCCACTGTGAGCGACTACCTGATCGCCTGGCACACCGACTGGGTGCGCCGCTTCGGCATCGACGGCTTCCGGGCCGACACCGTCAAGCACCTGGAGCCCGCCGTGTGGGCCAAGCTCAAGCAGGCGGGCACGGCGGCGCTCAAGGAGTGGAAGACCGCCAATCCAAGCAAGGCGCTCGATGATCTCCCCTTCTACATGGTGGGCGAGGTGTGGGATCACGGGGTCGCCAAGGATTTCTGGTACCAGAATGGCTTCGATTCCCTGATCAACTTCGACTATCAGCGGGAGTTCGCCCTGCCCCAGGCCCAGTGCATGGCAGGCAGCGATCCCACCTATGCCAGCTACGCCAGCCGCATCAATCAGGATCCCGAGTTCAACGTGCTGAGCTACATCAGCTCCCACGACACCAAGCTGTTCTTTGGCGACTATCAGGACGTGCCGCTACAACGCAGAGTTGCCAACAGCTTCATGCTGTTGCCGGGCGGCATCCAGCTCTACTACGGCGACGAGTCCGGCCGGGGTCTGGCCAAGGATGGCGGCGTGTTCGATCAGAGTGTTCGCTCGGACATGAACTGGCAGGAGATCGGGAGCGGTGAGAAGGCCGAGCTGGTCAAGCACTGGCAGCGACTCGGCCAGTTCCGCGCCGCCCATCCGGCCATAGCCGCTGGCAGCCACAAGAAGCTGTCGGATGCTCCCTACAGCTTCGTGCGGGAGAAGGGGGAGGACAAGGTGGTGGTGGTGTTTGCCGGTCGGCAGCCATAGACAGTACCACGCATCAGCAGAGAGGGGAGCCAATGGCTCCCCTCTTCAATGTCAGTCACCGACCCGTTCAACAGGGCCGTCTTACGCCGGCTGACGGGCAGCCACAGGCCACTGCAACCGTACCTTGACCAGCAGAGCCTGCCACAAAGGCCAGGCCAGCAAGGCCTGCTGATAGACACCGGCCTGACCGGGCAACTGGATGCCATAGCTGGCAAGCCGATAGGCCATCACCCCATAGAAGGCATCTATGATGCCCTCTTCACCGAAATAAAATGGTCCCCTCGCCTGGGACCAGATGGTCTGCAGGCGAGCCAGCTCGCCGATGGCCTCCACCGGTGGCTCGCTGCGGGTCGGCGCCCCCAGAAAGAAGGGCAGCTGACTGCGGATCTGGCCAAAGCCCGAGTGCATTTCCGCGCACAGACTGCGGGCCAGCGCCCGCTCTGCCCGGGAAGCGGGATAGAGCTGGCGGTCTGGGCAGAGCTCGTACAGGTATTCGGCAATGGCCAGCGAGTCGTGTACCCGCACGCCATCGTGATCCAGCCAGGGCACCAGGCCGGCAGGCGCCAACCGCTTGAGCCGCGCCAACGCCTTGGCATCTTCCAGATCAAACACCTGCTCCTGCCACTCCTGCCCGCTCATGGCGAGCACCAGTGCCGCCCGCATTGCCCAGGTGGAGCCCGTGCCCACCGTCAATACCAAGGATCCCATCTCTTGCCTCCTGCATGGGTTGCTCGTGACCATCCCATCTGCCCCAATGGCACGACATCCGACGGTCGCTTCACATTTGCACGCCTGCGGGTTTGACCCCCCAAGAGAGCGATGCTAGTTTGATTTTCCAAAACAATCAGTTAGCAACAATGTGAGCAATGGACAGCCAATTTACCATCGTCATCGCAGATGACCACCCCCTGTTTCGGGGCGCCCTCTATCAAGCTGTGCACATGGCCATCAACGATGCCCAGCTGCTGGAGGCCGACTCCATCAACAGCCTGACCAGCCTGCTGGGGGAACACCCTGAGGTAGACCTGTTGCTGCTCGATCTCAAGATGCCTGGCGCCAACGGCTTCTCCGGCCTCGCCCACCTGCGCGGCCAGTATCCCGACCTGCCCATTGTCGTGGTCTCCGCCTCGGAAGATGCCGCCATCATCCAGCAGGTACTGCGGCTCGGCGCGCTGGGTTTCATCCCCAAGTCGGTCCCCATGAAAGAGCTGGTCAACGCCCTCAATACGGTGATCGGGGGAGATAACTGGGTGCCAGCCGGCATATCCCTGCATCCCGAATCCGAAGACGGCCCCGATTTCGCCAGCAAGCTCGCCAGCCTCACTCCCCAGCAGTACAAGGTGCTGGTAATGCTGCGCGACGGCAGCCTGAACAAGCAGATCGCCTGGGAACTCAATGTCTCCGAAGCCACCATCAAGGCCCATATCACGGCTGTTTTTCGTAAACTCGGCGTCAAGAATCGCACCCAGGCGGTCATCGCCTTGCAGCAGATGGATATCAAGGACGACTGACCCCCTTGCCACCATCAAGGTCCATATCACTACCGCCTTTCGCAAACTCGGCGTCAAGAATCGCACCCAGGCGGTCATCGCCTTGCAGCAGATGGATATCAAGGACGACTGACCCCCTTGCCACCATCAAGGTCCATATCACT
>NZ_JAPDBE010000043.1:33372-42332 GCF_027705025.1 Aeromonas sp. D3
CCAGGCGGTCATCGCCTTGCAGCAGATGGATATCAAGGACGACTGACCCCCTTGCCACCATCAAGGTCCATATCACTCCCGCCTTTCGCAAGCCCAGCGTCAAAAACCGCACCCAGGCGGTCATCGCCTTGCAGCAGATGGATATCAAGGACGACTGACCCCTTGCCACCATCAAGGTCCATATCACTCCCGCCTTTCGCAAGCCCAGCGTCAAGAACCGCACCCAGGCGGTCATCGCCTTGCAGCAGATGGATATCAAGGAGGATTGAGTCTGACCTGTGGCCTCTCCTGCCAGTTTCTCCCTCGACAATTAGCACGATCGTACTTTATGCTGCAGGGCCAACGAGGAGAGTGTGATGAGCAAGGGCCGTCTGACCCGCGACAACATTTTGCAGACTGCGTTTGAGCAGGCGAGCCAGCAAGGGCTGGAGAGCCTGACCATAGGCTCGCTGGCCTGTGCGTGCGAGATGTCCAAGAGCGGTCTCTTTGCCCACTTTCAATCCCGCGACAACCTGCAGATCGCCGTGCTGGAACACGCTGCCGAAGTGTTCCGGGAGCGGGTGATCCAGCCCGTGCGCCAGCAACAACACCAGAGCCAGCGCGAAAAACTTGTCGCCCTGCTCCAGGCCTGGTTGGCCTGGAATCAGTGTTTCGCCGGTCGCTGCATGTTCCTCGATGCCTGGACCTCGGCCCAGGAGGGTGACGTGCAACAGGCGGCGCGCCAGCTGGTGCGCTTCTGGCTCGACTACCTGGCCCGCCAGGTGGTGCAGGGTCAGGCGCAGGGGGAGTGGCGCCAGGATCTGGAACCCTGGCGCGCCGTCTATCGGCTATACGGCCTCTATCTGGCAGATCAGGTGTTCAATGCGCTGGACTTGTGTCAGGATCCCGCTCGCCACTTCTGGCCCGAAGTGGATGATCTGCTGACGAGCTGGCAATGATTTCTCGAATGACTTTTTAAAAACTCACAAAAAAGCACGACCGTTCGCACACAAAACAGACAGGACCATCATGAGCAGCAAGATCTACTTCAACACCCGCCGCTTCAGCCCGAGCAAATGGCTGCTGGGGCTTGGCACCCGATTGCATCACAGACTCGCCCCCGCTCACGCCAGGCGTACCGCCAGCAAGCTGCTGCTCACCCCCCAGCGCAATCAGCGGGATGAGGCGGCGCCTGCGGGCCTGGTGAAGCAAGCCGTGCACACCAGCGAAGGGATATTGATGAGCTATCGGCTCGGCCAGGGGCCGGTCTGGCTGTTGATGCACGGCTGGTCCGGCAGTGCCAGCCAGTTTTATCCGCTGATGAGCCATATCGCCGCCCAGGGCTTCACCGCCATCGCCTATGACCATCCGGCCCATGGCCACAGCGCCGGTCATACCGGCCACCTGCCCCGCTTCGTGCGCGCCTTTGACGAGCTGGTGGCCGAACTGGTCGTCAAATTCGGTCCCCTCAATGGCGTCATCGCCCACAGTATGGGGGGTGCCGTCACCCTCTCCAGTCGCCAACAAGCCCTCGACCAGTTGCCGCTGCTGCTTGTTTCGCCCGTGCTCGACTATGTGCCCCAGCTCTACGGCATGGTGGCCCGCTCCGGCTATTCCATCCGCCTGTTCGATGCGGTAGTGAAAGAGATTGAGCAGGAGTACCAGCATCCCCTCAGCACGGTCGACCCGCTGGGGCGTCTCGCCAGCCGCAGCGGCGCCGCCATCATAGTGCACGACGAGGAAGACAGGTTTGCCCCCTACGGCGACTCCCAACGAGCAACCCTGGATGGCCGTACCCGACTGGTCAGCACCCGTGGGTTGGGTCACGGCCGAATCCTTGCCAGTGCCCCCCTCTTTGCCGCCTTCGATAGCCTGGCAGGCTCCCATTCACCGGCATAACCACCGTTGAAATCAGCCTGCTGAAAAAATGGTGCGCAGACCTGTTTTTATATTCGATACAGCGCCTTATAGTTAAATTGCTCGGTGGCAACACCTTCAGTGGCAACCATAAGGCGCAGTATCATGGCCAGACCCAACACAGCTCTTCTCTTGACCGGTGGCGGTGCTCGCGCGGCCTATCAGGTCGGTGCCCTCAAGGCCATCGCCGAGTTTTATCCCCGCAATCTCGGCATTCCGTTTCCCATACTGTGCGGCACCTCGGCCGGTGCCATCAATGTCACGGCGCTGGCCTGCTATGCCTCCTGTTTCCACCTGGGGGTACGCAAGCTGGAGTGGGTCTGGCGCCGCTTCGAAACCCACCATATCTTCGACTTTCACCCCGGCAGATTGCTGTGGCGGCTGTTGTATGAAGGCTCGGCCGGGCTTATCAATCCTCACACCAATCACGCCTTTCACCTGTTTGACAACGCCCCCCTGCGCCGCCTGCTGGATCAGCTCATCGACTATCACCGCATCGACGACAACATCCTCTATGGCAGCCTGGAGGCGCTGGCCATCACAGCGTCGGACTATGATGACGGCCTCTCAACCACCTTTTTTCAGGGACGGGCCGACCATCTGCCGTGGGAGCGAGCCAGACGGCGCGGGGTGCGCACCCTGCTCACCTCGGATCACCTGCTGGCCTCCTCGGCGTTGCCGTTTGTCTTTCCGGCGACCCATATTGGCGACAAGTTTTACGGCGATGGTTCCATTCACCAGTTGAGCCCATTAAGCCCAGCCATCCATCTTGGGGCGGAGCGGATCCTGCTGATTGCGCTGGATCCACCTGCCCACTCGGCCCCCACCTTTCGCCATGGCCACCTGACCAGCTCCAACATCGCGAGCCACCTGCTCGATACCGTCTTTACCGATACCCTGAATTCGGATCTGGAGCGGCTATGGCGTATCAATCAGACCCTGGATCTCATACCCGAGCGGGAGCGCAGACGCCTGAAACTCAAACGGGTGGAGACCTGCGTGCTGAAACCGAGCCAGGATCTCGACACCATAGCGCTGGCCTATCTGCGCAAACTGCCTGTACACCTTCGCCGCCTGTTGCGGGTGCTGGGAGTGTCGGGGGACGAGACCAGCAGCCTGGCCAGCTTTCTGATGTTCTATCCCGGCTACTGCCAGCAACTGATCAAGCTGGGTTACCGGGACACCCTCAACGAGCGGGCGCGGGTCGAACAGTTTCTGGGGATTGAAGACGTGATGCGGGAAGAGGCGTAAATCAGCTTGTCGGCCTTGTGCAGCACAAGGCCTAACGCCCCTCCAGCAACTTTTGTTCTGCCTGCTCCATCGCTACCGCATTGCCAAACAACACCAGCCTGTCCCCTGCCGCCAGCCGCCAGCCGCAATTCGGGCCTGGGCTCCAGGCTCTGTTCACCGCGTTGCACCTCTTTTATTCGCACAGCGTCAAGCGCCAGCGCCTGGACAGTCTGCCCCACGGCCCAGGCCTGATCGTGCAGCAGCACGGGATGTAGACGCTCGAGCAACTGATCCGTCTCCAGATTGCTGGCACTCTGGTCCCCCCAGTAGAAGCCGTGCAAAAAGCGATACTGGCTGCTGCGTTCCAGCTCCATGCGCCGGATCACCGGCTGGCCGAAGCGCCGGAAAATCGCCACCAGCAAGACGGCGGCAAACAGCAGGATCAACACATCTGCGTACAAATTTTTCCTCCCTTTTTATCCACTTAAGCCTGATCAGCCGCCCTTGCTCACATTGAACATATTTTAGGCACAGGGATTGCAGGGAAGTGGCAGGTAGTAGGATGTATGAGGGCTGTACCGTGGAAAACACATCGTCATTGAATGGTTTGGGGCATGGCATCGAGTTGTGGGTTCGGCAGATGGAGCGGCTCACGCCGCTGGCAAGTCAGGATCGCAACCAGTTGCTCGAGCTGTTGCTGGCACAGTCGGATCTCGACAGCCTGCTGGCAACCTTTGCCGATCGTGCGGCAAGAGTTGTCCGTATACATAGCCTCTATTTTGACAACCCCCAGCCACAGAGGCTGATCCAGCAGCCGCCCCAGGCCAGCCTGACGCTCCACAGCTACCCGTTTGAACTGCGCGGCCAGCACGGTCAGCTGTTCGGCCAGTTGCACTACACCCTGGAACACATACTGAGCGGCAGCCAGCAGCGGATCCTGCAGCAATACCATCAGCTGCTCTGCCAACCGCTGCCCCTCTACCTGCGGCTGGCGCAGCTGGAGCAGCAAGTACGGCTCGATCACCTGACAGGGCTCGGCAACCGCTCCTATTTCGACGAGGCCATAGGTCGCGCCGTGGAGCAGCACAGTCGGGAATCCCACGGTCTGGTGCTGGTGCTGCTGGATCTCGATCACTTCAAGCAGATCAACGATACCTGGGGTCACCCGGTCGGCGATCTGGTGTTGAGCCGCTTTGCCCATCTGCTCCAGAGCTGCATCCGCAGCACGGATCAGGCCTTTCGCCTCGGTGGCGACGAGTTTGCCCTCTTGCTGCAACCCGCCGAGCCCGAGGCCTGGCGCCCGGTCTGGCTGCGGCTGCAACACATGCTGCTGACCCACAAGGAACTCAGCACCTTCTCGGTCGGCTGCAGTCTGGGGGCGGCCAGCTGGCAATCAGGGGTCGCAGTCCAGAGCCTGTATGAGGCGGCCGATGCTCATCTCTATGCCCGCAAGAAAGCCGGTAAAGCGGGTCTGCTGGATTGAGTACCACAGCGCCAGGATCGTAAAAAGGCCCGCCAGGCTAGCTGCATGGCGGGCCTGAGCTCACTGCGGGATGCCGCAGTCGGCCGCTGGCAGCCACTGCCACCCCATCCCCGCTTCTTGCGTCATAAATCCGTCACAGATAAAGAGTCCGGCTACTGCCGCCACCTGCTCGCCATAGTAGAGGATGGGAATACGGCCCCGCAGCCAGGAAGGTACCCCATACTCTTGCAGCAGCTTCTTGAAACGGCGGCTGCCGCTGCGCCCCACAGGTTTGAGCATGACACCGGGCGTCACCTGAAAACGCACCGACAAAGGCTCCCCCATCCCTGGCAACCTCAGCCCCTCCCCGTCCGGCCTTGCCGACACTTGCACCCGCCCCAGCCCATCGGGCAGGACCACGGACTCGCCGATAGTGACAGCCAGTTGTTCGTGACGGGGCGTCAACCCGGGCCGAACCAGGTGCAGCCGCCCCTGAAAACGGCGGCAATCGAGGTTTTTCAGGCTGAACTGAGGGTTGGCGTCCTCCCGCGCCAGCGCCACCTCCTGCCACAGCAGAGCGAGCTGATCCCGGGAGGGCATCTCGCCCCCCAGGCGGCGGATCCAGTAACGCAGCAAGTTGTTGCGCCGGGTGGGCGACAGGGTGAGCAGGGGCACAATCTGCAGCGATGAAGCCGGTAACGATGAAACGTGCAGCGCCTCCCCCCCACAGGCCAGCTGCCAGTCTTCTTCGGCCAGCTCCTCCAATAACGCCTCCTGCTCGGCGCACAGCGCCATGCTGCGGGCGGCGGTACGAGCCATGGCCGGCCAGCGCGCCTTGAGCTGGGGGATCAACTGCTGACGCAGAAAATTGCGGTCATAGCTCACGTCCTGATTGCTCTCATCCTCCACCCAGCCGAAGGGGAGGGTCGCCGCCGCCTCGGCCAATTCGGCGCGACTGAACTCAAGCAGGGGGCGCAACAAGAGGCCACCGGCAAAGGGCTGGCTCGGCAAGATCCCCGCCAGACCGCGCAGACCGGCACCTCGCTTGAGGGCCAGCAGCAAGGTCTCCAGCTGATCGTCCTGATGATGAGCGGTGAGCAGCCACTCCCCTTTTTCCTGCCTGGCGGCCAGCCGCTGATAACGGGCATCCCGCGCCTGTGCCTCCAGACTCTCGCCATTGCCACGCACCAGCTGCACCCGCTCCACCATGAGCGGCACCGCCAGTTGCTGACACACGGCTTCGCAGTGCGCGACCCACTCATCGGCGTGGGGGCTGAGGCCGTGGTGGACGTGCAGGGCACGCAGCGCAAGCCCATGCTCGCGGGCAAACTGCGCCGCCAACGCCAGCAACACTGTGGAATCGAGCCCGCCACTGAAGGCTACCAACAAGCCCCGGGAACCTTCCGGCTCTGGCAGGGTCTGACAAAAACGAGAATAAATACGAGAAATCATAGGCTTCCCCAAAACGACCTGGCCGATCTTAGCAGAGTCGGGCTTATCAAGCTGTAACCCGACTGCTAGAGTGATGTGCGCCCTGCGTGGGCAAGGAAGCTGAATAACCCGAATTGGAATCCAACAGAATGAACAACAAGAAAAGCATACTGGCCGGCCTCATTGGGTTGGCCCTGTTAGCCGGTTGCAGTCAGGCGCCGGACACGGCAGACAAGCACTCGGGCCTGGCACTGGCCAACATGGATACCCGGGTCAAACCCGGTGATGATTTCTTCCGCTACGTGAACGGTCACTGGCTGGCCACCGCCAAGATCCCGGATGACAGGCCCGCCGATGGTGCCTTCTATATGCTCAGGGACAAATCCCTGGCGGATGTACGAGTGCTGGTGGAAGGGCTTGATGCCAAGGCCCCCGCCGATACCCAGGCCCGGCAGATCCGCGATCTCTACACCAGCTATCTGGATCAGGCTGGTCGGAATGCCAAGGGCACAACACCGCTGCTGCCCCTGCTCGGCGAAATCGATCAGATCAGCGATCAGAACGGACTGGCTCGCGCCTTCGCCCGCTCTGGCCAGCTGGGGGGCGGCGCCCCGTTCGGCTTCTGGATCGGCGCCGATGCCAAGGCACCGGACAGCCATGCCGTCTATCTCTATCAGTCCGGGCTCAGCCTGCCGGACAGGGATTATTACCTCAAAACCGACGCCAGCAGCCAGGTCCTGCGCCAGAAATACGAGCAGCACATAGCCGGTATGCTGACACGCTTTGGCGAAACGGATGCGAACGCAAAGGCCAAGCGTATCCTGGCCCTTGAGACCAAACTCGCCCAGATCCAGTGGGACAACGTGACCCTGCGGGACAGGGAGAAGAACTACAACAAGGGCTCCCTCGGCGAGCTCAAGCGTCTCGCACCCCATATCGACTGGAACGGCTACCTTGGCCAGGCCGGTCTCGCAGCTCAGCAGAGCCTGATCATCGGCCAGCCCAGCTATCTTGCTGCCCTCGACGGCCTGATGCAGCAGACTCCCATCGGTGATTGGCAGGCTTACCTCAAGTGGCAGCTCATCACGGATTATGCCCCCTATCTCGACAGCCAGACCGACGCCCAGAATTTCGCCTTCTTCGGCACTACCTTGAGCGGCACCCCCAAGCAACGCGCCCCCTGGGAACGCGCCCTCGGCATACTGGACGATCACCTTGGGGAAGCGGTGGGCAAGCTCTATGTGGAGCGCTACTTCCCGCCCCAGGCCAAGGCCCGCATGGAGCAGTTGGTGGAAAACCTGCGCACCGCTTACGGCCAGAGCATTCAGGAGCTGGACTGGATGTCACCGGCCACCAAGACCCAGGCACTGGAAAAACTTGCCAAGTTCAGGCCCAAAATAGGCTATCCGGACAAATGGAAGGATTACAGCGCCATCGAAATCCGCGCCGATGATCTGGTAGGCAACCTGCAACGGGCTTGCGCCTTTGAATATGCCGACAGCCTGGCACGCCTGGGCAAGCCGGTGGACAGGGACGAGTGGCACATGTCGCCGCAGACGGTGAATGCCTACTACAACCCGAGCAACAACGAGATCGTCTTCCCGGCCGCCATATTGCAGCCCCCCTTCTTCGACATGCAGGCCGATGATGCCGTCAACTACGGTGCCATCGGCGGCGTCATTGGCCATGAAATGGGTCACGGTTTCGATGATCAGGGGGCCAAATCCGACGGTGATGGCGTGATGCGCGACTGGTGGACGCCGGCCGACCTCAAGGAGTTTCGCTTTCGTACCAGCCGACTGGTTGCCCAATACAACCGCTTCGAGCCCATCAATGGCCAGTTCGTCAACGGCCAGTTCACCCTGGGGGAGAACATTGGCGATCTGGGCGGTCTCACCATAGCCCACAAGGCCTATCTGCTGTCACTCAAGGGCGAGGAAGCCCCCGTGCTGGACGGCTTCACCGGCGAACAGCGCTTCTTCCTCGGCTGGGCCCAGGTGTGGAAAGGCATGTATCGCCCCGAGCTGATGCAGATGCTGCTCTCCTCGGATCCGCACTCCCCGCCGGAGTACAGGGTCAACGGCGTGGTGCCGAACATCCCCGCCTTCTACGAGGCATTCAACATCAAGCCGGGGGACAAGCTCTATCTGGACCCCGCCAAACGGGTCAAGATCTGGTAACGGACGCCCTGTGCGAAGAGCCGGGACAGGCATTGCCTGAACCCGGCTCACATATCAACATCCGTGACGGGCAGGAGATACCCGCCCGTCACCACAGTCACAAGGATCACATCCATGAAAGCCTTGCTCATGACACTCGGTCTGCTCACCCTGCCACTGACTGGTCAGGCGGCAGAAGGGTTCTTCAAACAGCTGACGCTGCCCACCGGTCAGGTGCTTGCCATCAGCGAGGGACGCGGTGAGCCCGCCTCCATCGGCAGCTACGACGTGCGTCTCTATTCCGGCGCCAACCCCCAGTTTCCCCTCGATCAGTTCATCGATGGCAAGGTACTGGCCCGAGATGGCAGCATCAAGGAGCTGAAGTTGCAGGATCTCAACGACGACAAGCAGCCCGAGCTCATCGTCATCATCGAAAGCGCCGGCAGCGGCAGCTATCGCAGTGCCGACGCCTTTACCATCAATCCACAGGAGGGGCTGGAGATCTTCAACCACGTAGAAGGGCTGGCCCCCGACGAGGATGTGATCCAGGCGCTCAAGACCCCCCGCGATTGACCCACCACTCTCAAACAGCCAAGGCCCCGCAATGCGGGGCTTTGACTTTGCTGGCGCAGCCGATAAGGCCAGTACCTCCGTGTACCCAGACCCGCCTCACCAGGGGGGCAAGAGACAGGGGCCCCCGATGGATAATGCCGATCAGTTAAGGATCCATTGACCGATCCTGCTGATGTGTAAAAATCCGAAACCTATTGATTGGTTTCGGA